>NZ_JBLZPH010000030.1:0-10720 GCF_049199205.1 Shinella sp. M31
CTTCAAGAACAGCTCAGCGCACGAGCCCAAAACGACAAAGGAGAAAACGAGAAACTTGACCACGACCGCAGACCCGAAACATACCTAATAGGCGGGTCAATTCTCGGTGGAAACGCCGGGTCAGTTCTCAGTGGCAATCAACAGATTGTCGCTTGCATGTATCTCCGCGTCGAGCTTCCGCAGGTTTTCGATTTCTGTCGAAAACTCGTCACGTATCAGCTGGATCACCGCGTTTACGTCACCGACACCCGGGTTGCCTGCGTGCGGGGCCGTCAGCGGTGCGCCGAGGACGAACACGACCTCCTTTGTGGACGATTTCAAACCGCTACTAAGCCGGTCGAGAAGTGCCGACGAGTCGAAGAAATAATGGTCTGCGATTTCTATCATATTATCTCATCTGTATGTTCGTGCCGCTGAGCTGGCTGACTGCTGCAATCGGTAGGCTTTGCGGTACCGCTGGACGGTGTTCATGTAGCCGTCGAACGATAAGTTGTCCGTTTTGCCAAAATCCTGAACGTCCGATTGCTCGAGAGCGCCGACAAGTCGCTGCCAGATTGCTTCGTTCGGTTCGCCGTAGGACTTTGAAAGCGTCGTTCCAGGCGGCGCATGTATGTGCATCCCGTTTCCGCCGCAGTGTTCCCCGATGGGCCTCTCGCTTCATCTTATGTGGTGTCGGGAACTCACTCATCGAAATGCTCCAGGTCGTCGCTTTCGATCCGAAGAAGCTATGCCTACCTGGAGGCAAGTTCACGAATCCACGCGTCGAAGAACGCGTGGCACACAATCTATCCGGGGTCTGGAAGCAATCAAGGCGTGTTGTTACAATCTCCGGTTTGTCTTGCGTTCGACAACGATCGTCGCGTCCATCAGCAGGAATACGAAGGCTGTTGATTTCCGCTGAGCACTGCTCCGCCGGGTCGGCTCTCAGTGGCAATCGGCACGAGTGAACGGAGACTGGCTCGTGTCTTTGCCGGAATCGGCCAGCCTAGGCAATGCCATGGCGATAGGGACGGCTGCGCCACCGGGATTGTGCAGGGCAATCGGGACGTTACACCCGCTCGCCGAGCGAGGACGTTCTTCGTTGTAATATCGACGCAAAGCGTCCAACTTTTTGCGCGAATCCGCAAGAGTCAGAAACCAGTGGACGTTCAGGCATTTGGGGATCAGGGCATCCAATCTGGCCCCATGTTCACAAAGAGAAATCAAGCGGCATCGAGATCGGCATAAATGTTTGGCGCCCTCACACGTAGGCGTGCTCCTGAATGCCACGGGAGCTTGAAAAGACTTGAGCTTCGCCGGCAGCCACTTCGCCAACCGCCCGCGCC
Source organism: Shinella sp. M31 (assembly GCF_049199205.1). Lineage (NCBI taxonomy): Bacteria > Pseudomonadati > Pseudomonadota > Alphaproteobacteria > Hyphomicrobiales > Rhizobiaceae > Shinella > Shinella sp. M31. The sequence goes on from NZ_JBLZPH010000030.1 coordinate 1,326, forward strand.
GTTGCAGCAGATTTCAATTGAAGGACGCGCGATATTGTGTCGCCATCAAAGAAACGTGCGCTTCGAGAGGCGGTCGGAGCTCGAAAGCGCGAACCTCACGGGAGAAGTCGAACAGCCGGACCAGGCTCCATTCCTGTCGTCGGGCGTTTGCAACCTCAAGCTCGTTTCTCGTGATGTAGAAGGGTGTGCGCTCCCACCCGTTTGTCGTCTTCACCTCAATGAGGCGTGGTGACCCATTCGGCGCGAAACTGGCAATATCATAGCCGGCGCCGTCACCGTCTTCCTGAGATACCCATCGGACCTTGTCTGCTAAATCGCTGCGACCGGAGGCTAGTAGATTCCCGCGTTCGTGATAGAAAACGCGCTCTTCGCCGGCTTTTCCTAGTGAGCGGTTTCTCTCGTCCCTTCCCGCCACATCAAATCTACGAGCAATCGCCTCGAGCTGCGAGAGTTCAGCCGGAGGAGGAGCATTCGTCATGGTTGGTGGCGAGCTAAAGGGCAGAGCTCGCGTATCAACATGGCGTTGGGCGACCATGGTTGCACTAGCCGCTTCAAATGACGGGTTCTTTGCCAGCCACCTCGAAACGGCCTCCGCCAACGACATCTGGAAATTGAAGCGAGGTTGATAGCCCCTGATATACGGTAGCCCAAGGCCGATCATCGCGGCCGATATGTTGCAGTTCTTGAACTCGATCGAGCCTTTGGATCGACCAAGGGACTGCTGAAGACCCCTGTTGTTCATGGCCTTGTTGTAGGTGCGACCAGCCAGGTCATCCAGCAGCATTTGGAAGTAGACGGCGACGACCGCGTCGTTTTCCCGATCGGACCAATGTTCAGCGTTCATGCCGCCACGCTATGGCGGCAAAGCTGCTTTGTCATCTGGAAGCCCCCGGAAATTCGAATTTGACGGCTGGTATAGGTCTGCTCGGACTTGCTCAAAGTTCGAATGCTACCCACCATCCAACAGAGGTTCAGTTACGCGAGCATCTGCAGCCCGTGCTTTTGCACGAGCGACAAAAGCTTGAGTGCCGGCCCGCTTGGGCGCTTGGCACCGGTTTCCCACTTTTGAACCGTCGACTGGCTCGTGTTCAGATAGCGGGCAAAGACCGGCTGGCTGACATGGTTGTCCTCGCGGAGCGCCTTGATCTCGCCAGGCGACAGTTCCTGCGGGATCACAAGGCAGTCCTCATCGAAGGTACGCATCGTTTCCTTGTCGATGGTCCCAGCCGCAAACATGCCTTCGACCGCGCTATGGATGGCCTCGAAGGCATCGCTCTTGAACTTGCGTTTAATTGCCATGATCAATCTCCAATAAGGCGCCGATCTCGAGTTCCGCTTCGAGGTCGGCTTTCGCCTTGCCTCGGTAGAGGTCCGCGAGTTTCCGGAACGCCAGAAGCTCGTCGTCGTCGATGTTCGCCCGATCCTTCTTGGCGAAGAGATAGGCGAACACCCAGAACTCCCCGGCCTTCGCCAAAACAATTGAACGATGCATGTTGTCGTTGAGGCGCTTCTTGAAGACGCCGCCGCCGAGATCGTCGGCCTGTCCAAGGGCAACCTGATCGATTGCCTTCGACAACGCCTTGTCGGTGATGCGCGCCTTCTTTGCCGCCTTGGCAAACCACGCTGTTTTGAACACTCGTTCTGACATTGGTCTATATAGCACTAAGTGCTACATCCATCAAGATTTTAGTAGGAGAGCTATGCCGCCTCCCATACCTGATTCAGAATTCGGGCAGCAAGCGTGCCCTGTTTTGCGACTTCGACGTCCTCTAGTTTCGAATGTTCACTGCAGGCTCTATAAGAAGCCCTCAAGCGCGCGGCGTTACGCGCTAGCCAATGTGAGATAGGTGGCATGAAGCAGCAGTTCGACTTGTTCGGGACGGGGGAGGTGAGGGAGCCGGAAGTGAAGGCCCAATCTCCGTACACACACGATGTGCGAGGCCTAGCGGACGAAGTCGAGATGGTCCGCCGGCTCGAAGAAACCGGCCGCTTTCGCATTCTGCGCAAACTGGAGCCCCGCCTCATCACGGATGCGCCGCGGCCCGGTTTTCCTTTGCGCGGCGTCATCGTCGACACGGAGACCACAGGCCTCAATGCACGCAAGGACGAAATCATGGAGATTGGGATTGTCGCCTTCAGCTTCGACGCGGCTGGAAACCTCGGCGATGTCACCGGCGTTTATGGCGGACTGCAGCAGCCAAGTGTCGCCGTTCCCGCCGACATCACGCGGCTGACTGGCATCACGGACGCCATGGTGGTCGGCCAGATGATCGACATTGACGAGGTTCGGACTCTCATTGAACCCGCCGATCTGATCATCGCCCACAATGCCGGCTTTGACCGTCCTTTCTGCGAAACCTTTTCCTCGGCTTTCGCGCCGAAGGCATGGGCTTGCTCGGTCTCCGAGGTCGATTGGTCGGCGCGAGGGTTCGAAGGAACGAAGCTCGGCTACCTCATCGGGCAGGCAGGCTACTTCCATGATGGACACCGTGCCGTCGACGACTGCTTCGCGCTGCTCGAGGTCCTGGCTCAGGGCGGACCGGCGCAGGGTAACACACCATTCGCCGAGCTCTTTGCGGCAAGCCACCGCTCGCGGGTTCGCATCTTTGCCGAGCACAGCCCGTTTGAAATGAAGGACCATCTCAAGGCCCGTGGCTACCGATGGTCGGATGGAAGCGACGGGCGACCGAAATGCTGGTGGGTCGAGGTCGCTGACGACATGCTCGACGACGAGCTCCGCTATCTGCGCGCCGAAATCTACCGCTGGCCCGACGCCGATCCTCCGATCCGACGCCTCACCGCCCTTGACCGTTTCAAGGCGTGAGGCATCGCCAGAACGGCACACCACCGAAGTGCGTATCTGTTTGCATGTTTCGGCAGATATTCACCCGGTTCCATCGTCCATGAGCCCGACCCCTCAGAGGACTACCGCGACCTGAACGCCTCGATCATCGCCTTGGTGACATCGCCTGGGAAACAGACCGGCGCGTATCCGCCCGGTCTGCTATAGGCGCTCCGTTTGCCGCAGCGCCTGCCGGCGCGGTCCCGGCTGCATGGGCACGCACATGAGCTCGGATAGGAGTCGAGAGATTCCGCGATAATGCGCTGGATCAAGACCGAGTCCGGAACGACGGGGATGGCAACCTCGATCTCCTCCGGCTTTTTCTCCGTCTTTGCCGGTGCGGCGTTCGTCTTGGTCTCGGTTTCGGAAAGGAAGCGGGTGGCGATCCATCCCTCATGCTGGGTGAGATCATCTCGAATTCTGGCCCAGTCTCCCGCCTGCTCCATCAGGAAAACCATTCTCCCGGCGTCGAAACGATCGATGATAGGATCGGTCGTTGAGGGACCCGAGCGAAACCCGACGCGTTTGCCCGACACATAGCGGATCGGTGCATCGGCAGGTCGAAGCTCTAGACTGTCGCTTGATGGCGTCTCGACCTTCACGCTTGAGAGTTCGCGCGTCGGCTTTGCGGAAACGTCGACCGGTCCGATGTCAACTGCCCGTTCAACGCGAGAAGACACTGCATCCTGGGACGAAGGCACGGCTGATCCATCGTCCGTCTGTTTGACGAACGCGTAGATCAGCAGCGCGCCTATGAGCCAGTATCGTTTCTTCATCCCCAATCCCCGCCCGAATTCTGGCTCACATGAAGCCGGCCGACAAGTCTAGGGTGAGAATGAAGTCTGATTTCCCGTTCGCCGTGAATTTGCTACTATGGCCCCTCGTGATCGGAGGCTGGACAATGACAGGATGGGATCGTTCGCCCGGACCGGACAATGAATATGCTAGCGCACAGCCCACATCGTCTGTCTGGCGCAGTACCCTCGTCATGGTGCTCGTGCTTTTTGCGGCCGGGATTGTCATCGGCTGGCTCTCATAGGGTCGGCGGCCTCCCGCTTCAACGAAGCGTGATCGCAGATCCCGGGCGGATATTTCCGCATCCGCTCGGGTACTATGGGGCCCTGGGTTCGATTTGGCTGGCCTATGCGGCTTCCCAGACCTGGTTCAAGATTTTTGCTGCCAGTGCCGCCTTGTCCTGCGGAAGAAACCGACCATAGTGCTGCTGAACCACATCCGGCGTATCCTGGATCGCGTAGCTCGCCTGCTCGTAGGAACCCGTCTGCTTGAGGATGTGGGTTGCCAGGATGTCGCGAAGGTTATGAGGACCATGCGGTAGCAACCCCTTGATGGCGCCGCGCCCGGTATAGGGATTGTAGATGCCATACCTCTGGATCACGGTCCGCCAAGCTTCATAGAACTTGGTGGAGTCGTATGCCGCATCGAGGCTCGTCGTCTTCACCGTCTTGACGAACAAGGTGCCGGGATCTTTTGCCGAACCGAGCAAAACGCCGCGATGCCGGTCAATGTAGGCTTCGAGATATTTGTAGAGGTCGAGCAGATCCGGCAGGATCAGGCGAACCGGCTGCTGTTATTATACGCCTGTCGAGCGTAAGAGCTATGCTTTGCTCTTATCTTCATCCGTACCGCGCTGAAACTCTGTTCCGCCTAAGCCGGCCGGCCGGGATTGGCCTATCGACTCATCAGACGTAGCAATTCATTCTGCCGTGATCGAACTATAGGGATGTGCTACGTTTAGCTCGGCTAATCGCACTGATCTCGTCATCGGCGTTGTAGCGTGTGGCCTTTCGGGGCGGAGTGGCACTGGTTCTTACGGCAACCCTATAGAGGCATAGCTATGACCATCAAACCTATGAAATTCACCGTGAAGCAAACTTTGATGGTCGAAGGGCACGAAGTGGGCGACGGTATCTATGTGGGGCAAAAGCTGTCCGACACTGAGATTGAGCGCTCGAAAAGCCGGAACGCATCGTACTTCTTGCACTTCGCGCCGCCGAACGTGGCCGACGACCTCGCTGTCGTGCAGCGCGTTGATCTCGACGTGACCGAGTACGTGCAAAAAGGTCAGATCGTCGTCACCTAGGCGACCTGCAAGCACCACGCAGAATCGGCGGCCGAGCGCACGGGTTCAATCGCCTGATTTGATCGCTTGCTAATGCCGCTACAAGCGCGCAATGTGGTCATTCCAGCAGCCATCATTACGGGCGCTGCTGTTTGAGGGCTTGCTACCCTGGCCCCAAAGAGAGGAGGACGACATGTCTTCCAACTTCGCAACTCATTAAGATCGATATCTCGTTGCTGCAACAGCGTCACAGTTCGCTGTCGGCGTAAGCATTCTTGTGATCGTCTACGTCCTCATTGATGGCTGGCTGTGGTAGGCGCCGGCTAAGAAGCCGGAAAACCATGTCTAGAATTCGAAGCGCCGTCTATCGGGCGCTTCCGACCGCCGCCAATTCAGCCGCTGCAAATAGCAGCAAATTACAGGGTGAACGCGTGATGAGAACGACTGAGAAAGAAATTACATTCCACAGGCCTTTCCGCCTTGAATCACTCGTTGAGACGCAAGAGGCCGGCACCTATCGTCTAATAGTCGACGAAGAACTCATCGCCGGATTGAGCTTCCCCGCCTACAAGCGCGTAGCCACTCATCTTGAGATACCGCGCCTATCTTCATCTTCGATCGTTCGCCAACGCCTTCAGGTTTCGTACGATGATGTTCACCGGGCCCTAGCTCTCGATGCCAAGCAGTAGGCCTGAATGGCTAGTACCGACCGTCTTCGACCTGAATTTGCCTTCGGCCTCGGATGATGAGCACGACTTGTAAGGGCGAATCCTTAAGTCGCCAGCATCCACGCGCGAACCCGAGGAGATGCCTTGCGCAAGACAAGATCATGTCATTTCATAAGCCCGGCCGAGCGCAACGCGTTCTCGATAACGGATTGAATTTTGTTCCCACCACCGTCGCTCGGGTGTCCGGCTGGTCGCTCATCGAAAGTTTCGGCCTTCGGGCGCTCGCGGCGCTCGAAGGAGGCTGCGAGGCCCCATGTCCTTGCGATCTCAATGGTTGAGGAAACGCCGACATCCAGCATGAAGGGCGCGGCGTGGCCATAGCCGGTGGAGGCATCAACGGGTGTCCCGTGGGCCATCCCGGAGATCTGGTAGAGCTCTATTGCATCCGTGCCGCGCCGGTCGCGCCAGACCGACCGGGAATAATTAGCGAACATCTCTGAGGATATCGGCTGTTCCGGTAATGCATGCACACCGCGCCACTGCGCGACGATCGCCGCCGCGTTTTCCGTCACCACCGTGTTGTCATCCGCTCCGTGCCAGACGGAAACTGTTGGCCACGTGCCTTCATGCCGTGACGCGGCGCGCAGGCTTGCTTGCAGGGCGTTCGTCTTGGGAAGTCCTTGCCCGCGCATGCGATCGAATGCTTCCGGCACGGTGGACGCGGATGCGTATGGAAGGCCAGCGATGATGGCGCCACCGGCAAAAACGTCCGGGTAGCAAGCCAGCATCGCATTCGCCATGGCGCCGCCGGCCGAGAGGCCGGTGATGTAGACCCTGCGATCATCAATGCGATGTTCGGTCACCACCGCGCCGATCATCTGCCGGATGGACATGGACTCGCCCTCATCGCGTCTTGTATCGGCGGTATTGAACCAGTTGAAACACAGGTTCGCGTTGTTCTGCCGGACCTGTTCCGGAAAGAGAACGGCGAAACCGTAATCCTCCGCCAGCGCGGACCAGCCGGAACCGGCGTCGTAACCGGCGGCGGTTTGCGTGCAGCCGTGCAGCACAACAACCAGGGCCGGCGCAGCAGGCAAATGTTTCGGCACGTGGTACCATGCGGTCAGAGCACCGGGGTTGCTCCCGAATTGATCAAACTTCCTAAGAATGGAACCGGTCGGGGCGTCGGGTTTCACCGCGCGCAACCGGGCAAGGCGTTCGAGCGTATCGGACAGGGATCTCATCGGGTGCTCCAGGGGCGCGCCGGATTAGCGCATATACCCTAACACCTCAGCAGCAATATAGTTGCTGCACTGCACAATGAATCTGATTTAAGAAGAAAGCCGCCCGATAGGCGGCTCGATCAGGCTTGGCGCTTGACGATCAATGCGGCTTCGTCGTCGTCACGCTGGCGCCCTCCATGGGCGGGCAGCGGACACGGTGAACGCACCGACGAGGAGCGACAGCGCGCTGGGAGTCGCTTCCGTGGGGCGGACTTCCATTACCGCGCATCGCGAGGAAAATAAGAGCGAAGGCGGGTATACCCACTCGAAGGGCACGGAGGCCTATGATCGGGAACTTTCGGAACGACGCGCTTCCTCGGTAAGAGATTGGCTGTCCGACAGTGCGTGGCCTCCGCGATGGCCACCGCCGGCAAGGGCAAGAGCACACCTGTCGCGCCCAACGAAACGCCGATGGCTCTGACAATCCCGAAGGCCGTCAGAAAAACGGGCGCGTGGAATTCATCTCCGATGAATGTGAGATGGCGCTCGTTACATGCCCGGAATGCACGGGACCGTGTCGGACAAGGCTTTCGCATACCTTCCTGCGGCTATCCCCTTGCAACCGAGCACCAGTTCGTGGACGTCCCTTATTCACGGCGTGGCGGGCACGTATATCTCGGCCAAGGCTCTCGCCACCATCATCCTTGGGAGCATTTCACCGATGAAGATTTCGCGCGAATCGAATGTTGTAAGCGTTGAACATATAGTATACCCCCCTATATCAAAATGAGTCATTTCCCGGAGCGCGGCAGTTATGAGCACCCCCCGCACGCATGGTCACGTGCATGACCATCACCACGACTGCGGCGATCATGTTCACCGCTCGCTGAACGCGAAGCACGAGCATGTTTTCCTCGGTGGAAATCATGACCGCAACGCCCGGCGCACCTGGGTGGTCATTGCCATTACCACTTCGATGATGGTTGCCGAAATTGTCGCGGGCAATATCTACGGATCGATGGCGCTCGTCGCAGACGGCTGGCATATGTCGACGCATGCAGCGGCGCTGTTGATCACGGCGCTCGCCTATCTCTATGCTCGCAAATACGCCGCCGACGGCCGCTTCTCCTTCGGCACGGGCAAGTTCGGTGACCTCGCCGGCTTTGCGAGCGCGGTGGTCCTGGCCTTGGTGGCGCTGCTCATCGGCTGGGAAAGCCTGCTTCGGCTCCGATCTCCGATCCCCATCGATTTCGAGCAGGCGATTTTCGTCGCGATCGTGGGTCTCGTCGTCAACCTGGTCTGCGCCTGGCTGCTCAAGGACGACCATTCGCATCATGGGCATGGCCACGATCACCATGGCCATCATGACGGCGGTGCAGACAACAATCTGCGCGCAGCCTATGTTCACGTTTTGGCGGACGCGCTGACATCGGTTCTCGCCATCGTGGCGCTTCTCGCCGGCAGTGTCTATGGTTGGTCGGCCCTCGATCCCGTCATGGGCATCGTCGGCGCGCTGGTCATCGCCCGGTGGTCCTGGAGCCTGATCCGTGACACCGGCGGTATCCTCCTCGATTACATCCCCGATGGCGAAGACCTACCGGAGGAAATTCGTGAGATCATCGTCGCCGAGGGCGGCGAGATCGAGGATCTGCACGTCTGGCAGCTTGGCCCGGGGCATCACGGCGCGATCGTCTCGATTGTCGCCGCCGAACCAAAGGCACCATCCTATTACCGGGAAAAGCTGGCGGCGATCCATGATCTGTCGCATGTTACGGTTGAGGTGGAGGCCAAAGCGGCTTAGCAAGCCCGTTCAACCAGTCACGTCGCCGGGGAGCCGTTCGTATGTCCCATACCAGCCGAGAGAAGAATAAGCTTCTGAACCGGGTCCGTCGGATCAAGGGACAGATGGAGGCGATCGAACGCCACCTCGATGAAGAGAAGGGCTGCGCCGAGGTTCTCCAACTGATCGCCGGCGTGCGCGGCGCCATCAACGGCTTGATGGGCGAAATCATCGAGGATCACATCCGTCACCACGTCGCCGACGGCAAGCTGGAGCAGTCGCAAAGAGACGATGGCGCCCTCGAACTGATCGACGTCGTCCGCGCCTACATGAAATAACCGTCGATATGAAAATCGAATCTCCCTGCACCGACCTCTGCGCTTTCGATCCGCGTAAGAAATGGTGCGTCGGATGCGGCCGCACGCTCGAGGAGATCAAAGCATGGAAGAAGCTCACACCCTTCCGGCGGCAGGCCTTATCGAACGATCTCAAGCATCGGATGAAATGGATCGAGAAGAACGACGCTGCGAAGTTCATCAGCTAAGAATCGGGCCTCAGGGATTCGTCGCTGACGGCAAGCCGTCACGCTGCCGAGCAGACGATTGTTTCGCTGCTGGCTGTGTCTCGTCGCCAGCTTTGACGAACGGCCTGGGCATAAATTCAGTGATCTGCACATTGATACGCTAAAGCAGATGAGCCGGAATTTTTACTGATTTTGGGCCGCCAAGCTATGGGGCGATAGTTCAAGTTGGTTCAAGAGCATTTAAGAGAGCCGTGGACCGTGCTTCCGCGGTACTTGAAA
>NZ_JBLZPH010000031.1:0-15465 GCF_049199205.1 Shinella sp. M31
CCGCCGCCGAGGAAGCCATCAAGCCCAAGGGCGTCGTCGAGCTCTTCACCAGCCAGGGCTGTTCGTCCTGCCCGCCGGCCGACAAGGCGCTGGAGCAGCTTGCCCGCGAAGGCAAGGTCGTGGCGCTCTCCTACCATGTGGACTACTGGAATTATCTCGGCTGGGCGGACACGCTCGCCTCCAAGGACAATACCGACCGGCAATATGCCTATGCCCGCATGTTCGGCCGCAACGGCGTTTATACGCCCCAGGCCGTGCTGAACGGCCGCGAGCACATCAACGGCGCCGATATTGCCGGCATCCGCAACCGCATGGAAACGATGCCCGCCGAGGGCAAGGGGCTGGACGTGCCCGTCGATGTCGCGGTGAAGAACGACGAGCTGCGCATCCGGGTGGGTGCGGGCGAGGGCAAGGCCAATATCCTGATCGCCTATTTCGAGCGCGAGCGCACGATCAACATCGACACCGGCGAAAACCGCGGCAAGACGATCAACTACTGGCACGCCGTCACCGACATGGAGACGATCGGCATGTGGGAGGGCAAGGAGACGAACCTCGTGCTTCCCGCCGATATGCTGAAGAAGAAAAAGAAAGCCGGCGGCTGCGCCATTCTGTTGCAGCGCATGAAGACGGCCGATACGCCCGGCGCCATTCTGGGCGCAACGGTGCTGACCGGGGAAAAGGCGACCCGATAACGCCCCCTTAGAGCCTCCTGCGATCAGGTGGAATCGCCTGTTCGCAGATAAGATGCACTAAATTCAAAGAGATAATTTGAGGGAGGTCCGGTCCGGCTACTTCGAGGGGCTGGGGCTTGAGGGTTCGAAGGAGACGGACCGGACCGGGACGAAGCTGCCGGCAACGGAATACAAGGCAACCTCGACAGACGCTTGCCGGTTCGGCCGGGTTTCCGCGGGAAGCGGATGGCCGGGACAGGCGGCGACTGGCGAACTCTCTCTTTAAATTTGGGCGTCTGTTTGTCTGAAATGCGGCAGGGCGGATTTTTGCGAAATCGCAAATCTGCTGTCCCGTCTTGCCGCTCAGCCTTGCATTTCATCTCCGGTCAGGCACACTGTCACCGTGCCGTCACAGAAAAGGTGCGGAGATTCGATGACTGATCAGCCGGATTTGCAGGCTTCCGATGTTGTGGTCGACCTCAGGGACTACAGGAGCAGCAAGGACCCGCTGCCCGTAACCTTCCATCGACGCGAGCTCGATGCGATCCTCTGGGTCTATGGCCGCATGGTCGGCGAGGGCGAATGGCGCGACTACGCCATCGACCATATGCGCGACAAGGCGGTGTTCTCCGTTTTCAAGCGCTCCGGCGAAATGCCGCTCTACCGCATCGAGAAAGATCCCAAGCTCGCCGCCAAGCAGGGCGCCTACAGCGTCATCAACCAGCACGGCACGATCCTGAAGCGTGGCCACGAGCTGAAGCAGGTGCTGAAGGTCTTCGACAAGGTGCTGCGCCTCGTCGAGAGGTAAAACCCGCTCACGGACATTCTGACCTGAGCGCTGTCATATCCTATCGCAAACAAAAAACCCCGCCTTTTCAGGCGGGGTTTCGCATTCAGCCCTTCGGCTTCCCGAATTAGTCGCGGTTTCCGAGGAAACGCAGCAGGAAGAGGAAGAGGTTGATGAAGTCGAGATAGAGCGTCAGCGCACCCATGATGGCCTTGCGGCCCGCCACGGCGGCATCGTCTGCTTCGAAATACATTTCCTTGATCTTCTGGGTATCCCAGGCCGTCAGGCCGGCGAAGACCAGCACACCGATCGCGGAGATCGCGAAATCGAGCGCCGAGGACTGCAGGAACAGGTTGACGAGCGAGGCGATGATCAGGCCGAACAGGCCCATCACCAGGAACGAGCCCATCGCGGACAGGTCCCGCTTCGTCGTGTAGCCGAACAGCGACAGCGCGCCGAAGGCGGCGGCCGAGACGAAGAAGGTCTGTGCGATGCTGGCGCCGGTGTAGATCAGGAAGATCGACGACAGCGACAGGCCCATCAGGCCGGCATAGACCCAGAAGGTCGCCTGCGCGGTGCCGACGCTCATCGTATGGATGCGGAAGCTCAGGAAGAAGACCAGCGCGAGCGGGGCGAGCATGACGACCCACTTCAGCGGGCTGAGATAGATCGCCTGGCCGAACGCAGTCAACTGGCCATCGGAGATCGCGGCCTGCGAGGCGAAATAGGCCACGAGACCGGTGATCGCGAGACCGAAGGCCATCAGGTTGTAAACCCGGAGCATGTAGGTGCGCAGGCCCTGGTCAATGACGGCGCCGGCCTGAGCGCCGGCCGTTGCCGTTCGGGTCTGGTAGTTGCGGAGATCAGCCATGTTTTCCTCTTGTCAAAGCCCCTGGTGTTTACGGTGTCGGGCTCCCGCTTATTCGCTCCGTTGCCGGAATATCTACGGGATCCAGGCAACCGCTGGGGGCTCCAGCTTGCCTGACGTAAATATGCGCATGAATTGTGTCTCGCACAAGACCCGCGACCCTGACGGGCGGCCGCAGGGCTATGATTCTAGAGTTCGCGCAGCACCGGCGCCGCCTTTTGTCCCAGAATGCGCCAGGTGCCGGCAAGGCCGATGCCGACGGTCATGACGAGCGCCGTCACCACCGTCATCACGGCGACATCCGGCAGGAAGCTCGACGGTAGCTTCATGATCGTGCTCACCACGAACCAGGCCGCCACGCCGCCGGCCAGAAGCGCGAAGACGGCGGTCGCCAGCCCGAGCATCAGATATTCGTAGCTGAAGGCCCGGATCAGCGTGGCCCGCGTCGCGCCCAGTGTTTTGAGCACGACGGCATCGTGCACGCGCGCCCGGTTGCCCGCCGCAAGCGCGCCGGCCAGCACCAGCACGGAGGCGATGAGCGCCACCGCCGCGGCTGCGCGAATGGCGGTCGCAAGCTGCCCGACCAGTTCGTTGACCACGTCGAGCGCGTCCTTGACGCGTACGGTGGTGATCGTCGGGAAGGCGTTGGTGACGGCTTTCAGCGTCGCGGCCTCCTGCTCGGCGCTCGCCTTTGGGTCGATCATCGTGGCGAGCCAGGCATGCGGCGCGCCGGCGAAAGTGTTGGGCGAGAAGACCATGACGAAGTTGATCGACAGGGATTCCCACTCGACGGTGCGGAAATTGGCGATGCGCGCCGTGATGTTGCGGCCGAGCACGTTGACGGTCACGGTGTCGCCGATCTTCAGGCCGAGTTCCTTGCCCTCTTCGGCGGCGAAGGAGACGAGCGGTTCACCGGCATAGTCCTCCGGCCACCATTCACCCTCGGCGAGCGTCGAGTTTTCCGGCACGCGCTTGGCATAGGTGATGCCGCGATCGCCGCGCAGCACCCATTGCCCGCCCTGGGGAACCTTGACCTTGGCGACATCGACGCCGTTCAGCTCCATCACGCGGCCGCGCAGCATCGGAACCTCGATGATCTTGCCGTCGGGCATGTTGCTTTTCAGCACGTTGCGGAACCCGTCGAGCTCGCTGACCTGGATATCGACAAAGAAGAAGTTCGGCGCCCGTTCCGGCAGGTTGCCGGTGAGCTCGCGGCGCAGGTTCCCGTCGATCAGCGTCAGCGTGACGAGCAGCGCAAGGCCGAGGCCGAGCGATAGCACGACCGAGGCGGTAAGCGCGCCAGGCCGGTGGATATTGCCGATGGCAAGCCGCAGCGACGGCGAATTGACGCGCGGGCTGCGCCTGGCCAGCATCGTGATCAGCATGGCGACGACGCGCAGCACGACGAAGGCGATGGCGATCGCGCCGAGGAAGACCATGGCGATATAGCGGTCATAGGCAGTGAGGATGGCAAGGCCGGCAAGGGCTGCGAGAAACAATGCCGCGCCGAGCAGATAGGGCCAGCTCGGCAGGCGGCTCTTCTGAAAACCCTGCTCGCGGAACAGCGCGGTTGCCGGCACTTCACGGGCATGGCCAAGCGGCAGGATGGCGAAGGCGAGCGCTGTCAACAGGCCGAAGACGGCCGCGAGCAGCAAGGCCGAGGGGTAGACCGTGGTTTCCGCCGGCACCGGCAGCACGCCGTCGAGGAAACGCATCGCCACCATCGGCATCAGCGCGCCGGCGACGAGGCCGATGGCGATGCCGGCGGCGGCGATCAGCGCGATCTGCGTGAGATAGATCAGCGCCACCAGCGAGGCCGGTGCACCCAGGCACTTGAAGGTGGCGATGACCGAACGCTTGGAATCGAGATAGGCGCGCACGGCATTGGCCACGCCGACGCCGCCGACGATCAGCGCGGTGAGACCGACCAGCGTCAGGAACTGTGAGAAGCGGGTGATGTTGGCCGTTAGCGAGGGGGCGGCGCTGTTCGAGGTCCGGATCGACCAGCCGGCCTTCGGAAACGCCTTGTTCGCATCGGCGCGAACCTTGGAGAGCGAGATGCCCTGGTCGGCAAGCCGCACGCGATAGGCGTTTTCGACGAGACTGCCGGTCTGCACCAGGCCGCTCGCCGTCAGCGCGTCTTCGGAGAGCATGAGGCGCGGCGCGAAGCCAAACCCTTCCGAAACGGAATCGGGCTCGCGCAGCAACGTCGCGGTGATCTTCAGCTTCGCCGTGCCGAGCAGCACCTCGTCGCCGATGGCGACGCCGAGCCGGTCGAGCAGCAGGGGTGCTACGACCGCGCCATAGGCGTCACCCTGTTTGGCGAAGAGCTCGGCGATGGGCCGTTGCGGTTCCGTCTCCAGCGTGCCGTAGAGCGGATAGGCGCCATCGACGCCCTTGGCCTCGACCAGCGTCTGGTCGGATCCGTCCGGCAGGCGCGCCATGGAGCGCAGGCCGGAGGACAGTGAGACATCGCCCAGCGACTGGAAATGTTTCAGTTCCTCGGGCGTTGCAAAGCGGTTGTTGAATTCGAAGCGCACATCGCCCGCCAGCAGCGACTGGCCCTGCGAGGCGATCGCCTGGGTGATGGCGCTCGAGACCGAATTGACCCCGGCGATCGCCGCCGTGCCGAGCGCGATGCAGGCGAGGAAAATGTAAAAGCCCTTCAGCCCGCCGCGCATCTCGCGCAGCGCCAGGCGAAAGGCCAGCGGAAACTGCCGCAGGATCCCGCCGATCCTCATGCCGGCACTGCCTGTGCCGTGACGCGTACGGGAGCCGCACCGGAAACGATCTCGCCGGAGCGCATGGCGACCTGCCGACCGCAGCGCGCGGCAAGCGAGGGATCATGCGTCACCAGCACCAGCGTCGTGCCGCGCTCGGCCTGTTTGGCAAAGAGCAGGTCGGCGATCTGCCGGCCGGTCTCGGTGTCGAGATTGCCGGTTGGCTCGTCGGCGATCAGCAGTTTTGGCGCGGGCGCCAGCGCGCGGGCAATCGCCACGCGCTGCTGCTCGCCGCCTGAGAGCTGGCCGGGATAATGCGACAGGCGCTCGCCGAGCCCGACGGCCGTCAGCTCGCGCCGGGCGATGTCGAAGGCATCGCGCACATTGGCGAGTTCCAGCGGCACGGCGACGTTTTCCAGCGCCGTCATGTTGGGAATGAGATGGAAGGACTGGAAGACGATGCCGATATTGCGGCCGCGGAAATCCGCCACCTGGTCCTCGCTCATGCCATGCAGGCCCGCACCGTCGATGTGGATTTCGCCGCTGTCCAGCCGCTCCAGGCCGGCCAGCACCATCAGCAGCGTCGACTTGCCGGAACCCGAGGGCCCGACGATGCCGACCGATTCGCCCGCATCGATGACAAGGTCGATCTCTTTCAGCACATGCACGGAGGCGGCGGCCTGTCCGAGGGTGAGATCGGCTTTTTTCAGGTCGATGATGGTTTTGGCCAAGGAATTCTGCCCTATATGGGAGGGATAAACTGGAATACCGGCAATCTAGGATCAGCATCATGTCGTTTAAAGCGGCGCTCGGCTTTTTCGCCTCACTTGCAATCACAGCTTTGTTATCCGCAGGCGCGGCCTTTGCCGAGCCGATCAAGCTCGTCGGCTTCGGCGACAGCCTGATGGCCGGCTATCAGCTGCCCGCCTCTGATGCCTTTCCGGTAAAGCTTGAGGCCGCGCTGAAAGCCAAGGGCTATGACGTCGAGATCGCCAATGCCGGCGTCTCCGGCGATACCAGCTCCGCCGGCCTTGCTCGGCTCGACTGGTCGGTGCCGGATGGCACCAAAGGGGTCATCCTCGAACTCGGCGCGAACGATGCGCTGCGCGGCATCGCGCCCGAGGAGACGGAGAAGAACATCGACGCCATGCTGACGCGGCTGAAGGAGCGCGGCATCGCCGTGCTGCTCGCCGGCATGCTCGCGCCGCCCAATATGGGTGCGGACTACGAAAAGCGCTTCAACGGCATCTATCAGCGCATGGCCGAAAAGCACGGCGTTGCGCTCTATCCGTTCTTTCTGGATGGCGTCGCCGCCCAGGCTGACCTGCAGATCGACGACGGCATGCACCCCAATCCGGCCGGCGTCGACATGATGGTCGAGAAGATCCTGCCGACCGTGGAGGCCTTTCTGAAATCCGTATTGGCCGGGGAATAGTTTTTGCGGGTGCGAAATAAGGGTTGCCTAAAAAGGCGCCGCATGATTCGCTAATGGTCATTCCAGACGGGAGAAGTCGCCATGCCGAGACTTTTCGTTGCCCTCGAAGTGCCGCGCAACGCGGCGATGAGCCTCTCCCTTCTGAGGGGCGGTCTTCCCGGAGCCCGCTGGATCGACGTCGAGAATTTCCACATCACGCTGCGCTTCATCGGCGATATCGATGGACGCACCGCCGACGAGGTGGTCGACAAGCTCGACCGCATCGAGCGCCCCGAATTCCAGCTCAGGCTCCAGGGCATGGGCTCCTTCGGCTCCAAGAAGCCGCATTCCATCTATGCCGGCGTCACGCCGGCGCCGGACATGTACGCCCTCCAGGCGGAAATCGAGCGCATCTGCCAACGCCTCGGCCTGCCGGCCGATCCGCGCAAATTCACCCCCCATGTAACGCTCGCCCGCCTGCGCAACGTCCGCACCGAGGACGTCGCCCACTACCTCACCGGTCGCGGCAATTTCCACACCGCCCCCTTCACCGTGAACCGCTTCGTGCTGATGTCCTCGAAGGAATCGGTCGGGGGCGGGCCTTACGTCACCGAGGAAGTTTTCCCGCTCTACGAATCGGGCGCCAGCTGGGACGGTGCGGAATTGCACGACCATCCGGCCTGACATTTTCATCGCCCCGGCGTGAGGCCGTCGAGCAGAAAGTCGAGACCCTTGCGGAACGTGCCGTCCCAATCGTCGTCCAGAAGCAGGCGGGAGCGTTCGATCGTCGGATAGCGCTCGCTTGAATCCGTCAAACGCTGCTGTGCGGCCGACCTGTCGTCGGCCGACCGCGCGAAGCTCGCCCGCGTGGCGGTCGCGCCGAGCGCGTAGTTCCAGAGCGACCAGATTGCCGCATTCAGGTCCCTGTCCGCAACGCCGGCTTTCGACAGGCTTTGGCCCAGATGTTCCAGCCGAACCAGGATGTTCGGGCCGAGCGCCCGGCGTGGCAAAAGCGATGCGGACCAGGGATGGCGCAGCATGCTGGCGCGCCAGTCCTCGACCATATGCACGATATCTTCGCGCCAGTCCTGACGATCGGTATCCGGCGGCGGCCCGCGATAGGCGAACACCGAATCGAGCGCCAGATCGAGTACCTCCTCCTTGTTCGAGACGTGCCAGTAGAGACTCATGGCGCCGGCGCCGAGCCGGTCGGCCAGTTGGCGCATCTTCAATCCGTCGAGCCCGTCGGCATCGAGCACCGCCACTGCAGTTGCCACGATGCGCTCCAGCGACAGGCCCTGTTCGGTACCTGAGGAGGAGGGCGGCGTTTGTGCTCGCCGGGGCCGTTTGCTCGGTTTTTCTGCCATCGGTTTTCCTGCTGACCTGCCCGCCGATGTAAGCCGCGATGGGATGAAAGTCGAATCTTCAATTGACTCGTACGCTGTACGGTGTAATTGGAATCGTACACTGTACGAGTCAATCATACGAGTCTCGGCCCGACATTCAACCGCCGGCCGACTAGCCGAGGAAACCATGCAACGCGCTTTCAACTATCTGCTTCTAGGAGGACTGATCGTCATGACCGCAAACCCACCCACCCCGGCTCAAGCCGGCGAGAGCGGCCCCGAGCTGATCATCGTCAATCCGAAGACCCTCTACGATCCCACGCCGAACGGCTACAGCACCGCCGTCATCGTGCCTGCCGGCGCGCGGATGGCCTATATTTCCGGGCAGGGCGGCCAGGATGCTACGGGCGGGCTGTCGCCGGATTTCGCAGTCCAGGTGAAGCAGGCCTATGCCAATCTGGGCGCAGCACTCGATGCACTCGGCGCAAAGCCCGATCAGGTGGCAAAACTCACGGTCTTCGTGGTCGATCACGACATGTCCAAGCTCGATGTGCTGACCCGCAACGTCACGCAGATGTTCGGCGACAAACTGCCGGCACAGACGCTCGTTCCCGTGCCGAAGCTTGCTATCGATCCGATGCTCTTCGAGGTCGAGGCCGTCGTGGTTCTGCAATAGGGCGGCATCGGCAAGGGGCCGGGAAAAACATCGACTTTCACCTCCCCCCTTGCCATTCCCCGTCCCGATGGGCATCTGTTGCCTGCCGGATGTGTTCGGCAAGCGTTGAAACAGCCGGGGCGTGACTTGTCGCAAGCACCCATGATCTTGAGCGGCCGCGGGGTCACCGCGGTGCTCGGCCCGACCAATACGGGCAAGACCCACTACGCAATCGAGCGCATGGTGGCACATGAGACGGGCATTATCGGCCTGCCTCTGCGCCTTCTCGCGCGCGAGGTCTACACGCGGCTTGTCGACAAGGTCGGGCAGCACAATGTGGCGCTCATCACCGGCGAGGAGAAGATCACGCCGCATATGGCGCGCTTCTCGGTCTGCACGGTGGAGGCCATGCCGCGCGAGACGCGCGCCTCCTTCGTCGCCATCGACGAGGTACAGCTTGCCGGCGATCTCGAGCGCGGCCATATCTTCACCGACCGGGTGCTGCATCTGCGAGGCCGCGACGAGACGCTGCTGCTCGGTGCCGGCACGATGAAGCCGATCCTCGAACAGATGCTGCCCGGCATCCATGTCATCGAGCGCCCGCGCCTCTCCCAGCTGTTTTATGCCGGCTCGAAGAAGATCACCCGCCTGCCGCAGCGCACCGCCATCGTCGCGTTTTCCGCCGACGAAGTCTATGCTATCGCCGAGCTCATCCGCCGCCAGCGCGGCGGGGCCGCGGTGGTGCTGGGCGCGCTCAGCCCGCGCACCCGCAACGCGCAGGTCGCGCTCTATCAGGAGGGCGACGTCGAATATCTCGTCGCCACCGATGCCATCGGCATGGGCCTCAACCTCGACGTCGACCATGTCGCCTTTGCGCAGGACCGCAAATTCGACGGCTACCAGTTCCGCAACCTGAACCCCGCCGAACTCGCCCAGATCGCCGGCCGTGCCGGCCGGCACCTGCGCGACGGCACGTTTGGCGTGACGGGCCGCGTCGATCCTTTCGACGACGAACTGGTCAAGCGCATCGAGACGCACCAGTTCGATCCGGTGAAGGTGCTGCAATGGCGCACGACCCGCTTCGACTATTCCTCGCTGCAATCGCTGCGCCTGTCGCTCGAGGCCGCCCCGCCGATCGCCGGCCTGACGCGGGCGCTGCCGGCCGTCGACCAGCAGGCGCTGGACCATCTTTCGCGCTATCCCGACGTCCGCGACCTTGCGACGACACCGGAGCGTGTGCAAAAACTCTGGGAGGCCTGCGCGCTTCCCGACTACCGCCGTATCACGCCCGCCCAGCACGCCGATCTCATTTCGACGCTCTATGCGGATCTCGTAAAGCGTGGCACGGTTAACGAGGATTTTATGGCGGAACAGGTCCGCCGCGCGGATCGCACCGATGGCGAAATCGACACGCTTTCGGCGCGAATCGCGCAGATAAGGACCTGGACCTATGTGTCGAATCGGCCCGGTTGGCTTGCCGATCCGACACACTGGCAGGAAAAGACGCGGGAAATCGAAGACCGATTGTCCGATGCGTTACATGAACGGTTGACGAAACGCTTTGTTGATCGCAGGACATCTGTGCTCATGAAGCGCCTGAGAGAGAATGCAATGTTGGAAGCTGAAATCAGTGTGAATGGCGATGTCTTCGTGGAAGGACATCATGTCGGGCAGTTGGCCGGTTTCCGGTTCACGCTCGTCGCCGGAACGGAAGGACCCGACGCGAAGGCCGTACAGGCTGCCGCGCAGAAGGCGCTCGCGCTGGAGTTCGAAGCCCGCGCTGCGCGCCTGCATGCCGCCGGCAATGCCGATCTCGCGCTGGGCTCCGACGGCACCGTGCGCTGGCTCGGCGATCCCGTCGCCCGTCTCGCCGCTTCCGATCATATCATGCGTCCGCGCGTCATCCTGCTCTCCGACGAGCAGCTGACCGGCAATGCGCGCGACCATGTCGCCGCCCGCATCGAGCGTTTCGTGAACCATCACATCGCGACCGTGCTGAAGCCGCTCGACGATCTCTCGCGCGCCGAAGACCTGCAGGGCCTCGCCAAGGGGCTGGCCTTCCAGCTCGTCGAGAACCTCGGCGTGCTGTTCCGCCGCGACGTCGCCGATGACGTCAAGACGCTCGACCAGGATGCCCGCGCCTCCATGCGCAAGCACGGCATCCGCTTCGGCGCCTACCACATCTTCATGCCGGCACTTTTGAAGCCTGCGCCTGCCGAACTCATCACGCTGCTCTGGGCGCTAAAGAACGATGGCCTCGACAAGCCGGGCTACGGCGATCTTATCCCGGTGCTCGCCGCCGGCCGCACCTCCGTCGTCACGGATCCGAACTTCGAGCGCGCCTTCTACAAGCTCGCCGGCTTCCGCTTCCTCGGCAAGCGCGCCGTGCGCATCGATATTCTCGAGCGCCTCGCAGACCTCATTCGTCCGCTTCTCCAGTGGAAGCCCGGCACGCCGCGTCCGGATGGCGCCTATGACGGCCGCCGCTTCACCGCGACGACCGCCATGCTCTCCATCCTCGGCGCGACGCCCGACGACATGGAAGAGATCCTCAAGGGTCTCGGCTACCGCGCCGACAGCGTGAAGCCGGAGGAGGCCGCGGCCTTCCTCGCCGCTCAGGCTCCCGCCGCAGCGGCCACGGAGACCCCGGCGGAAGCCGCTTCGGAAACATCCGACGAACACGATGCCGATGCATCGGACGAAAGCGAAGCCCCGGCCGCAACCGCCGAAGCGCCTGCCGCTGAAACTGCGGAAGCGCCGGCAGCGGCGGAAGCCGCCGTTGAAGGTGAGGTGGTCGAAGCCAAGCCCGTGCTGCTCTGGCGTCCGGGCTCGCGTCACGACAACCAGCGCCAGGGCGGTCATCGTCATGGCCGCGAGCGTCACCAGGGCGGCGAACGCCAGGGCGAGCGTCAGGATCGGGGCGAACGCCGCGGCGGCGACCGCAACCGTGGCCAGCAGGCCGGTGAACGGGGCGAGCGCGGCGAACGCCGTGACGGCGGTCGTGGTGGCCGTCCGGATCAGGGCAAGGGTGGCCGCGACGGAAAGCCGCAGGGCGGCAACCGCCCGGACCGCGGTGATCGCAACGACCGTTCGGCCAAGCCCCAGCAGGCGAAATTCGAGGCCCGGCCGCCCCGCAAGGAAAAGCCGATCGATCCGGATTCACCCTTCGCAAAGCTCGCAGCGCTCAAGGAGCAGCTGAAGAAGTAAGGCATGACGCGACACGAAGAACAGCCCGCCGCGCGCCAGCGCATCGACAAGTGGCTGTTCTTCGCGCGCCTGCGCAAATCCCGCTCGCTTGCGGCGAAATCCGTCGAGGCGGGCGATGTCAGGGTCAACGATCTCGCGATCCGCCAGCCCTCGCATATGGTGCGGCCGGGCGATGTGATCGTGCTGTCGCTCGACCGCCACGACATGGTGGTGAAGGTGCTTTTGCCGGGCGAACGCCGCGGCCCCTACGAGGAAGCCCGCCTGCTCTATCACGACATGACGCCGCCACGGCCACCGCGCGAGGAGCGCACTCTTTTCGCGCAGGCGACACGCGAGCGCGGTGCCGGGCGCCCGACGAAACGCGAGCGCCGCGAGATCGACCGGCTGCACGGTGGCCCCGGCGACGACGAGGATTAGAATTCTATACCTCCGAGGCGCATAAAGGCGCATCTATTGCGCTTGCCAAGCGCCTGCAAAGCCTTTACCTCCACCACCGGATAGCATTGCGCGGGTGAGGTTTTTCGCCCCGATCCCCATCAGGGTGACCGCGAGCTGCCGCCCGCTTCGTGACGTTTCTGGAGTTCCTCATGACATATGTCGTGACCGACAACTGCATCCGCTGCAAGTACATGGACTGCGTGGAAGTGTGCCCCGTCGACTGTTTCTACGAGGGCGAGAATTTCCTCGTCATCCACCCCGACGAATGCATCGATTGCGGCGTCTGCGAACCGGAATGTCCCGCCGAGGCGATCAAGCCGGATACCGAGCCGGGCCTCGACAAGTGGCTGAAGGTCAACACGGAATTCGCCGCGATCTGGCCCAACATCACGGTCAAGCGGGACGCCATGCCCGAGGCCAAGGAAATGGACGGCGTCGAGAACAAGTACGAGCAGTTCTTCTCGCCGAATCCCGGCAAGGGCGACTGAGCCTCGCCACCGGCGACAAGCGATCTGGGGAAAAAAGCATGTCCGCGCCAAAAGGCGATGGGACAGGCTTGATGACCCATGCGAAGCAAATTATTGATTTCGGCACTTTTTTGTGGTAGGGTCCGGATACTGATCCAATTCGCGGCATTTTGCGTGCCCGAACACCACCACGAAAGCAAACGATCCCTCAACGACGCTCACCTCCCATAGGCAACTCCGGTTGCTCAAATGTGATCGCGTCGCCGGGGACCTTTTTGCGCATGGAGGGTGGACCAGAGTGGTGACACCGCAACGGTGCCCCCCGTCTTTCCCGGGTCCCCAGACCCACCCGGCCCCGCCGGGAGCGTAACAGGGAGTATTTGAACAGAATGACGACCCAGCAGAAGAAATCCTCCACGCGCCATGGCTTCAAGACCGGCGAGTCGATCGTCTATCCCGCTCACGGCGTTGGCCAGATCGTCGCCATCGAAGAGCAGGAAGTCGCCGGCATGAAGCTCGAGCTTTTTGTCATCGATTTCGAAAAGGACAAGATGCGCCTCAAGGTGCCGGTTGCTAAGGCCGTTTCCATCGGCATGCGCAAACTGTCGGAGACCGATTTCGTCGAGCGTGCGCTGAAGGTTGTCCAGGGCAAGGCCCGCGTGAAGCGCACCATGTGGTCGCGCCGCGCGCAGGAATACGATGCCAAGATCAATTCCGGTGACCTGATCTCGATCGCCGAAGTGGTCCGTGACCTTTACCGCGCTGAAAACCAGCCGGAACAGTCCTATTCCGAGCGCCAGCTTTATGAAGCCGCCCTCGACCGCATGGCCCGCGAAATCGCCGCCGTGAACAAGATGTCGGAAACTGAAGCTGTCCGCCTCGTCGAGACGAACCTTGCAAAGGGTCCCAAGCGCGGCAAGGCCATCGAGGAAGATGATAGCCAGGACGAAGCGGCCTGATCTAGGGCGCTGTCTAAACTTTTAAAGCCCGGCTGGCGACAGCCGGGTTTTTTATTGGAACTTTTTTGCCTCTTGCCCGTTGTGATGCCGAGAACGACCGCTTGCGAAAGGGGTCGGCACCCCGGTGCCGCCACGAATTTTGCCCGAAACCCGTTTGGGCATTCGCCACCCTTCCTGAAACGTCTTCTCTCAAGGGCGACAGGGTGGGCGCGCGCCTCCCTGAGCCGGTTCGGCTTACGTGGAGAGTGCCATGGCTACGACGACCGCAGACCGCCGCATGATCAAGCTTGCCATGTCCGCGCCCTATCTGGCGCGTGACGAGGAGCAGGCCCTGGCGCAGGCCTGGAAAGACAACAAGGACCAGGAAGCCCGCAACCGTATCGCCATGGCCCATATGCGCCTTGTGGTCTCGATGGCCGGCAAGTTCCGCAACTTCGGCTTACCTCTCGGCGATCTCGTACAGGAAGGCTATATCGGCCTCCTGGAGGCCGCCGCCCGCTTCGAGCCGGAGCGGCAGGTCCGCTTCTCCACCTATGCCAGCTGGTGGATCCGCGCCTCCATTCAGGATTACGTGCTGCGCAACTGGTCGATCGTCCGCGGCGGCACCAGTTCGGCGCAGAAAGCCCTCTTCTTCAATCTCCGCAGGCTCCGCGCCCGCCTCGCCCGCGGCGACAGCTATCTCACCAGCGAGGCGATGCATCAGGAGATCGCCGCGGCGATCGGTGTTAGCACCGCCGACGTGCGCACCATGGACGCTCGTCTCTCCTCCTCGGACATCTCCCTGCAAGCCCCTGTTTCCGCCGGCGACGGCGAGGGGTCGAGCCGCATGGAATTCCTGACCAGCGACGCACCGCTTCCCGACGAACAGGCGCAGGACAGCATCGACGGCGAGCGTCGCCATCACTGGCTGTATGCCGCTCTTGGCCAGCTCAACGAGCGCGAAATGAAGATCATTCGCGCCCGACGGCTTGCGGAAAACGGCGCGACGCTGGAGGAGCTGGGCACGGTGCTTGGAATTTCCAAGGAGCGCGTGCGCCAGATCGAAAACCGGGCTCTGGAAAAGCTGAAGGCCGTGCTGGTCAGCAAGACGACGGACTTCGCCTACGCCTGAAGCGTTTTACGGCTGCGAACGGATCCTCGGGCTAAACCGAGGATGACTTGGTAGAGTTGCTGCCCAAAGCGCCGCTTCCATTATCTGTACCGTTAGAGAGGTAGGAGCCGGCTCCTACCCTCCGTCATCCTCGGGCTTGACCCGAGAATGCACGCGGCACGGCACACCCTATGGGCGGTCCCTTATTCGCTGATTATCTTGAACTTTTCGCCCGGCCGTACCGTACTCGTCGCCGTCATCGCGTTGATGAGACGGAAGAGGTCAAGCTTGCGCTCGGTACCCATCATGCGGCCGGCCAGCGTGGCGACGGTGTCGCCGGCGCGGGCCGTCACGACGCGGACGCGTAGCGGCTTCAGCGAGGCGACTTCCGCCGGCGTGAGCTTGCGGAACGAACTCTTGAGGATCGCCGCCGTCGGCTCCAGCGCCTTCGAGCCGGCCGGCACGGCCGTCAGGAAGCGGTAGATCTGTTTGTCGATGCGCACGACCGTGACGTCGAATTCCCAGCGGTCGGCCGCCGCCTTGGCCGTTGCGGCCTCAAGCCCGTTGAGCGAGATCGGCCGGATCGTTTCCGGCTTCAGGCCGGTTACCCAGCCGCTCGAAATGTAGTTGACGAGGTCCTGCCCGCGGCTGTCGGCCACGCCGTCGAAGCGAATGGCGACGTCACCCGGGCCGGTCGCCAGAACCGCATCGGCCTTGTTGTCGATCTGGAAGCCGTTGGGCACGTCGAAGCGGATGCCGAGCTTGCCGTGCATGAAGGTCTGACCGCGTACGTAACCTTCTTCCGGGGCGTCGCCGTAGAGCAAGCCGTCGATGCCGGCG
>NZ_JBLZPH010000032.1:0-211 GCF_049199205.1 Shinella sp. M31
TCAATGTCCATGGACGATCGACGATCAGGCTGACAGGTATGAGCAGGATCGCACCGCACACCATCGACCCCGCGGCCGGAAGCATTGGGTCCATACCCCCGAAATTCCTTCCGAAAATCGCGGCACCCGCATAGGAGATGGTCGCCACGACGATGGCGATCTGCGCCAAGGCCTGATGCCCGAGCCCCGCCAACGCTTCGAAGCCGACGAT
>NZ_JBLZPH010000033.1:0-20491 GCF_049199205.1 Shinella sp. M31
CCCTTTTCCGTTTCGCCTTAGTTCTTCCGGGAAAAGATGCCGGTCGAGAGCGCCACGCCGCCGCCGACGACCAGCGCGGCCGTCAGCTCGGCCATGCCAAAACTTTCGCCGAGGAAGATCGCACCGCCGAGCGTTGCGAGCACCGGCGTGATCGCGGTGAAGGCGGCGGCCTGGCTGCCGCCGAGGGCGCGGATGGCGGTACCATAGGCGAAGGTGGCGACGAGGCCGGAAAGGATGCCCTGGCTGGTGACCTGAAGCGCGAGGTCGGGCAGGGTGGCGGCGGTAAGGTGCGTGCCGAAGATCGCGGCGAGCACCAGATGGATCAGGAACGACCAAACCGCGATGATGGCCGCACCCTCGAGGGCGGAAAGGCCCGAGCGACGGAAGGCATGGGTGAAGCCCGCCCACAGCACGGCGCCGATCGGCAGCAGCACGAAGCCGGTCGCGGTCATGCCGCTTTTCAGCATGCTTGCGGTGAGCAGGATCGCGACCCCCGCAACGATGGCGGCGAGGCCTGCAAGGCGCATGCGGTCTGGCCGCTCGCCGAACAGGACCATGCCGATGAGCGCCGTTGCGAGCGGCAGCGAGCCGCCGAGCAGGATGCCGCCCGGCGCGGCCGGCGTGACATGCAGCGCCGCCGCCGTGATCTGGAAGAAGACCGCGCCCGCACCGGCCACAATCACGACAATCAGTTTCAGCGGCACGTTCTTCGGCAAAAGCCCGGTCCTCAGCCAGATCGGCGCCAGCAGGATGGCCGGCACGCCGTAGCGGATGAGGCCGATATCGATCGTGCCGAGCGGGGTGGCGGCGGTGTGGCGCGTCGCCAGCACCCAGAGCGCCCAGATCAGCACCGTCACCACGCCGCCCGCATAACCGGCGACAAGCGGATTGGATTTGTCTTCGGGGGAAAGCGAGACCATGGCCATGGCGATGTCCTTTCTGCGCTGGCTCATTCGTGACGAGACTCTAGCGTCGAAGGTCGGGGCATGTCCTTGCGTGTTATGCCTCTCTAAGTGTACGATGCGCAGGATTTCACCAATTCAGGCCATGAAAGTTTTCGAATATGCCAAATCTGGATAAATTCGATATCGCTATCCTCAAGGTGCTGCAGGAGGATGCGCGCGCGACCAATGTGGAAATCGCCGAGCGTGTGAACCTCTCACCCTCGCCATGCCTCCGGCGCATCCGCAATCTCGAAAAATCCGGCGTGCTGCGCGGCTACCGCGCGGATATCGATCGCAAGGAGGTGGGGCTCGGCCTGACGGTCTTCGTCGAAATCAAGGTGGGACACCACAGCCGGGAAAATGCCCTGGCTCAGCAGGAGGCGCTGCTGGCGGTGCCGGAGGTCGTTTCGTGTTTCCTGATCTCGGGCAATGCAGATTTTCTGGCGGAAGTGGTGGTGGAGGATCTCTCCGCCTATGAGCGGCTCCTGACCGAGACGCTGCTCACCATGCCCGGCGTTTCCGATATCCGCTCGAATTTCGCGATCCGCAGCATCAAGACGGGCGGTCCGCTGAAACTGCCGTCGCTTTAAAACGCAAGCCGCCCCGGCGAGGCGCCGGGGCGGGGGGACGGCCGGGAGAGGCAGGGCCGTCCGCCGGGATGCCGCATTCGGAGAGAGCCGGCGGCATCCGGTCCTGCCGTCATTGGGCAGGGACGGCAGAAGCTGTTGCGGATTTCCAGGCGACGACCATCAGGGCGCCGATAACGGTGATGTGTTCGGCGACGAAATGGAATTCGATGGTGCGCATTGGTTCTTGCATCGCCCAGAAATTATGGGCGATCGGAATGGTGAGCGCGGTGAAGACGGCGAGCATGCCGGCGCCGAGCCAGGTCCAGCGGTTGGAAATGATGAGGGCCGAGCCGATGAGCTGGGTCAGCGCCGTCGCGACATTGAAGAAGGCCGCCGGCTCCAGGCCGAAATGCGTCATTTCCAGAATGCCGCCGTCGAAATCGGCAAGTTTGGCGATGCCGGACAGCCAGAACATCGAGGTCAGGATCGTGCGGGCGATGAAGCCGAATGCGCGGCTCTCGGTAATGCTTTCAATCAAGGCAGACACGTAAAATCTCCGATAAATTCATAGGTTTGCGGGAAGGGCCATGTTTCCTCTCCCGATGCCGCCCGCCGTTTTTCGTTCCGTTCGGTGGGCTGCGATGGCCTATGTCTACCAGAGTTCCTTGCCGTCCCTGTCACCTTGGTAACACCCCTCCACCGCTCTGGACGCGAGCGGCGGAGGGCGATTTTCGAGTTTAGAAACCGGCGAGAACGAGCTTGCCGCGCGTGCGTCCGCTTTCGACCATCGCATGGGCTTTCTTCAGGTTCTCGGCATTGATCGCGCCGACGGTTTCCGCCAGCGTCGTGCGCAGGATTCCCGCATCGACGAGGCGCGAGACCTCATTCAAAAGAGTGTGCTGCTCGATCATATCCGCCGTCTGGAAGAGCGAGCGGGTGAACATCAGCTCCCAATGGGTCGAGACGGCCTTGCGCTTGAAAGGCATGACGTCGAGCGCCTTGGGATCGTCGATCAGGCCGAAGCGGCCCTGCGGTGCGATGGCCTCGACGATCGCCGCAAGATGATCCTCCGTATTGGTCGTCGAGAAGACGAAGGCTGGCGCGCCGATGCCGAGAGCCGCGACCTCGGCGGCGAGCGGCTTGCTGTGATCCACCGCATGATGCGCGCCGAGCGACGTGACCCATTCCGCCGTTTCGGACCGCGAGGCTGTGGCGATGACGGTGAGGTCGGTCAGGTGGCGGGCAAGCTGCACGGCAATCGAGCCGACGCCACCGGCGCCACCGATGATGAGGATGGCGTTGGCGGCGCCCGGCACGGCGTCACGCACCTTCAGCCGGTCGAACAGCATTTCCCAGGCGGTGATCGCCGTCAGCGGCAGGGCTGCGGCGGCAGCGAAATCGAGCGAGGCGGGCTTGCGGCCGACGATGCGCTCGTCGACGAGGTGGAACTCGGAATTCGTGCCCGGCCGGTCGATGGCGCCGGCATAGAAGACGGCGTCACCCGCCTTGAACAGCGTGACGTCTGGGCCGACGGCTTTCACGATGCCGGCGGCGTCGAAGCCCAGCACGCGCCATCCGCCATCGGCGGGCGCTGCATTGCGGCGCAGCTTCGTATCGACCGGGTTGACCGAAACGGCCTTGATCTCGACCAGCAGATCGCGTCCCCGCGGTTCCGGTGTGGGCAGGTCGATATCGACGAGGGCGGTGTTTGCGGTGATGGCCTGCGGGGTCTGGTAGGCGATGGCGCGCATGGGTGTCTCCTTTCGCGTTGAATGGAGACTAGATGAAGAGTAACCTCGATCTTCGCAAGAATGCACATTTTGTGCACATAGTGTCGAAAAGGATACCGTGACATGTCCCGCCCGCGCGCCAAGCTCACCAAGAATTTTCCCGGCTGCCCGGTCGAATCGACGCTCTCCTTCCTCGATGGAAAATGGAAAGGCGTGATCCTCTATCACCTGATGATGGAGGGCACGCTGCGCTTTAACGAACTGCGCCGCCGGCTGCCCAGTGTCACGCAGCGCATGCTGACCAAGCAGCTGCGCGAGCTGGAGGATGCCGGCATCCTGTCGCGCACGATCTTCCCCGTCGTGCCGCCGCGCGTCGATTATGCGCTGACATCGGCCGGCCGGAGCCTCGAGCCCATCATCCGGGCACTGGCAGCTTGGGGCGCAAAAAACGTGATCTGCGAGGATGGCCAGAATGTCATCCGCCTTGCCCCGCAAACGGAAACGGCGTCCCCCGGAAGGGACGCCGCCTGATTTTCAGAGGTTTGTGAGGCTGCTTATTCAGCGGGGCAGACCGGCGTTTCCTCATTCTCGATCTTGTCGAGTGTCATCGAGACCAGATAGATGCCGAAGCCGACCACCGTGGCTGCCGCGCCCACGAAGCCCATCGATCCATAACCATAGCCGGCGCTGATCGCCATGCCGCCGAACAGCGCGCCGAGCGCATTGGCGACGTTGAAGGCGGAGTGGTTGAGGGCGGCGGCCAGCGTCTGGGCATTGCCGGCCACATCCATCAGGCGCGTCTGGAGCGCCGGGCCGACGACGAAGCTGCAGCCGATGAGGAAGCAGCAGACGCCGAGCAGGATGGGGTTCTCGGCCGTCAGAGACAGACTGATCAGCACGAAGAAATAGAGCACCAGCGACCAGCCGATGGTGCGCATCAGCGAGAGATCGGCAAGCTTGGCGCCGAAGATGTTGCCGACGATCATGCCGCAGCCGAAGATCGCCATGATGACCGGCACCATGCTCACATGAAGGCCGGCAACCTCGGTAACGATCGGCGAGATGTAGCTGAACACCGCGAACATGCCGCAGAAACCGGTCGCCGCGATGCCGAGCGTCAGCCAGACCTGCTTGCGCTTCAGCGCGCCGAGTTCCGTCAGCGCGTTGATGCCCTTCGGCGCCTTGTCGCGCGGCAGGAAGATGGCGATGAGGGCGACCGTCAACATGCCGGTGATGCCGACGGCGACGAACATGAATTGCCAGTCGAAGAGCTGGCCGAAGAAGGCGGCGAGCGGCGTGCCGATCAGGGTCGCGACCGTCAGCCCCAGCATGACCTTGCCCACCGCCTGCGTGCGCTTGTTGACCGGCACCATGGAAGCGGCGACCAGCGCGGCAACACCGAAATAGGCGCCGTGCGGCAGGCCGGAAAGGAAGCGGAACAGGATGAAGCTCTCGAAGGTCGGGGCGAGCGCGCTGGCGAGATTGCCGGCGGAAAACAGGCCCATCAATACCAAAAGCAGGTCGCGGCGGCGGAAGCGTGCACCGATCACGGCGATAATGGGAGCGCCGACCACAACGCCGAAAGCATAGGCGCTGATGACATAACCGGCCTGTGCCGTCGTCACGCCGAAGGTCGTGCCGACATCCGGCAGCAGGCCCATGATGGCGAATTCACCGGTGCCGATGCCAAAGCTGCCAACGGCCAGCGCCAGGATGATCAGGGTGACGGTGAGGGCCGGAAGCGGCGGCTGCCGGGAGGAGAGGGCGGCGTTGGGCAGGGGGTGTTCAGTCACAGGTCGGCTCCGCAGATAGGATAGCGCACGCGGTCAATCCATGACGGTCCCTCACAGGGCGGCCACTCCTCCTGGCTGCTGATGTGGTTTGGTCCGGCCGGATCGGCCACGATAAGGAAGGTAAATACAAGCCGGCGGGCGCACTCCCGACGCACGCGACCGGCTTGCACTATATCAAACTAAGGCAAACTTCCTATCCTGATTTTTCACCGCCCTGCATTTGGCCAAGACGGGGCCTTTTCACGATTTGTTGCACTCCGTTTCGGCCGCGCCTGTTAATCGCCGCTTTCTCGACTATCTAATGGATCGACTTCACCCTTCAGGCGTTCTCGGCTGACAAGCGGAGTAGATGAATGCGCGTACAGGCAATTTTCAACAGGGACGGGGGGACGTTCCGCACCACCGACATGGAGGCCTATGCCCGCCATGCGGAAAAGGTTTTTGCGGAGGCAGGACACCATCTCGATTGCGATATCGTCGAAGGGGCCGATATCGAAATGGCGCTGCGCCGCTGTTCGGACCGCACCGATCTCGATGCGATGCTGGCCGGCGGCGGTGACGGCACGGTCTCGGCCGCGGCCGGTTTTGCCTGGCAGAACAAGATGCCGCTCGGCATCATACCCGCCGGCACGATGAACCTCTTTGCGCGCTCGCTGAAAATTCCGCTCGATATCTGGCAGGCGATCGACGCACTGGCGGATGGCGATGTCGCGTCCGCCGATATCGGCACGGCGGATGACCGGCCGTTCGTGCATCAGTTTTCAGCGGGACTGCATGCTCGCCTCGTGCGCATGCGCAACGCAATGACCTACCGTTCGCGCGTCGGCAAGATCGCCGCCAACACCCGCGCCGCTTTCGGCGTCATTCTCGATCCGCCGGAATTCGATGTGGAGTTCGATGTGGATGGCGTTCAGCAGCGCCGGCGGGTTTCAGCCGTCAACGTCTCCAACAACCGGTTCGGGGAAAACGGCCTGCTCTATGCGGAAGACCTGACCGGCGGCCATCTCGGCGTGTACACGACGAACCCGCTGAAGCCGGCCGGCGTGGCAAAACTGGCCTTCGATATCCTGCGCGGTAAATTCAAGGAAAATGCCGACGTCACGGAAATGACCGGCACGGCCGTCGATCTACATTTCCCCGATGTCGACCGGGCGATCAACTGCGTCATCGATGGCGAATTGCTGCCGATGGACCGCGATGTGTCTATCCGCCTGCATTCGGGCGAACTGAAGGTGATCGTGCCCAAGGCCTTGGAGAAAACCGCGACATCGAACGAAACGGCCGCCGCGTGATGAAGAAAGCGCCGGTGACGTGCGAGGTCCGCTATCGCCTGGATCCCGCGCGGATCGCGGATTTCCACGATTACGCGCGAATCTGGACCATGCTCATCGAGCGTCACGGCGGAACGCATCACGGCTATTTCATGCCGCGTGAAAAACCTGAGGGTGTCGGCATGAGCTTTGCGGCGGGCGGCGAGGGTGCTGGCGATATCGCCGTGGCACTCTTCACATTTCCGGATGAGGCGGCCTATCTGCTCTATCGTGACAAGGTGGCCGAGGATGCCGATGGCATCGCGGCCAATGCCCGCTTCTTAGAAAATCTGCCGTTCAAGAGCTATGAGCGGACCTTCCTGCAACCGCTTGCGGGCGATTGACGGCCTCCGCGCGGCGGGCGCGCGAAGGCCGGTCGTGACCTAGATGCGCGGCAGATAGGTCTGGTAATCGAAATCCGAGACCGTGCGCAGGTAGGTGATCGCTTCCTTGCGCTTCGTATCGCCATAGAGCTTCTGGTATTCGGCGCCAAAGGCGTCCTTGATGAAGGGCGAGGCGGAGAATTCTTCCACGGCGGTCAGGAAGTCATGCGTCAGCCGCTTGGCATCCGGCGCATCCTTGCCCGGTTCCGTCACCGGACCCGGATCGAGCTCGTTGTCGAGCCCGAGCAGAATGCCGCCAAGGATCGCCGTCAGGAGCAGATACGGATTGACGTCCGCGCCCGCGACGCGGTGTTCGACACGGGCCGCCGGACCGTCCTTGTCCGGAATGCGGATGGCGGTGCCGCGGTGGCCAAAGCCCCAGGTCAGGTCGACCGGCGCGAAGGAGCCCGGCTGAAAGCGACGGTAGGAATTGGCGAAGGGCGCGAAGACGAGCTGCGAATCGCGCATCGTGGCGAGCATGCCGGCGCAGATCGACTTCAGCTTCACCGGATCGCCGCCCTTGGCGTCGAGGATGTTTTTGCCATCCTTGTCGATGACGCTGCAATGCACATGCAGGCCCGAGCCCGCCTGATCGGCATAGGGCTTTGCCATGCAGGTGGATTTCAGGCCGAAGCGCGGCGCTGCCAGCTCGGCGATGCGCTTGAGGTAGATGCAGTCATCCGCCGCCGCCAGCGCATCCGGCCGATGCAGCAGGTTGATCTCGAACTGGCCGGGACCGAATTCCGCCGTCGTCGCATCGGCCGGCAGATCCATATCCCTAGCCCAGGCGCGCACCGTCTGGAGGTAGCCGTCGAGCGCGTCCGTGGCGCGCATGTCGTAGAGCTGGTAGCCGTTCGGCTGGTCGCGATACATCAGGGAAGCCGGCGGACGCGGCTTGCCCGTCACGTGCCAATCGTCCTGCACCACATAGAATTCGAGCTCGGTCGCGACGACGGGCGTCAAGCCCCTGTCTTCGAAGCGCTTCAGCATGCGCGCGAGAATGGCGCGCGGGTCCATGAAGGAGGCGGTGCCGTCGAATTCGTGCATGGTGGCGAGCACCTGCTTGGAGCCCTCGGGCGCCCAGGGCAGGACCGTCAGCGAGCGACGGTCGGGAATGCACACGCCGTCGGGATCGCCGACGGACAGCGACAGGCCGGTGATGTCGTCATTGTCGTCGCCCCAGATGTCGAGCGACTGGGTGGAGGAGGGCAGGCGCACCGAACCGTCCCAGATTTTCTTCTCGCCTTCGAGCGGAACCTGCTTGCCGCGAAGGTCGCCGTTCATGCCGACGAGGAGGATTTCGATACGGGCCGGAGCATTGATAGGCGCATTGGCAGGCGGAGAACCGGCTGCCGTCTTGTCGTTTGTCATGGTGCCTGCTTTTGGTTTGGCGGGAAGCATGGACAAGAAATTTTGCTTGCGTTCGATCTCTTGCCAAATGCCTGTTGTATGGGCATTTTCCTAACCCATTCTGTCCCGGCGTTCAATAAGGCGGGACCTACCCCTAAGGATGTAGTCAAATGTCGAAGACCAGCGCAGCAGCCGTTTCGAACCTTGGTGCCCTCGATGCCGCCCATCATCTTCACCCCTTCTCGGACATGAAGAAGCTGAACGCGGCCGGCACCCGGATCATCGAACGCGGAGAGGGCTGCCACATCTTCGACAACCACGGGAAGCGCTATCTCGACGGCTTCGCCGGCCTCTGGTGCGTCAATATCGGCTACGGCCGCAAGGAGATCACCGACGCCGTCGTGCGCCAGATGAACGAGCTGCCCTATTACAACACGTTTTTCGGCACGACCACGCCGCCGACCGTGCTGCTCGCGCAGAAGATCACCGCGCATGCCGGCGAAAACATCAATCGCGTCTTTTTCACCGGTTCCGGCTCGGAGGCCAACGACACCTGGTTCCGCATGGCCCGCGTCTATTGGGGCGCCATGGGCAAGCCGACCAAGAAGGCGATCATCGCCCGCAAGAACGGCTATCACGGCTCCACCGTTGCCGGCGCCTCGCTCGGCGGCATGAAGTGGATGCACGAGCAGGGTGACCTGCCGATCGCCGGCGTTCACCACATCGACCAACCATTCTGGTATGCCGAGGGCGGCGACCTGACCCCGGACGAATTCGGCCTGAAGATGGCCCGCCAGCTGGAAGAGAAGATCGACGAACTTGGCGAGGACAATGTCGCCGCCTTCGTCGCCGAGCCGATCCAGGGCGCGGGCGGCGTCATCGTGCCGCCGGCCACCTACTGGCCGGAAATCGCCCGCATCTGCAAGGCGCGCAACATCCTGCTCGTCTGCGACGAAGTGATTTGCGGCTTCGGCCGCACCGGCCACTGGTTCGGCCACCAGCATTTCGGCGTCGAGCCGGATCTCGCGCCCATCGCCAAGGGCCTGTCCTCGGGCTACCTGCCGATCGGCGGCGTCCTGGTCTCCGACAGGGTCGGCAATGTGCTGGTCGAGGAGGTCGGCGATTTCAACCACGGCTTCACCTATTCCGGCCACCCGGTCTGCGCCGCCGCAGCACTCGAAAACCTGCGCATCATCGAGGATGAAAAGCTTGTCGAGCGCGTGCACGACGATATCGGCCCTTATCTCGCCGCCGGTCTGAAGTCGCTGGAAGACCTGCCGATCGTCGGCGAAGTCCAGCAGGTCGGCCTGATGGCCGCCGTGCAGCTCGCCGAGGACAAGGCGACGCGCAAGCGCTTCGAAGACAAGGAAAAGGTCGGCGTCACCGTGCGCAACCATTGCCTGGAAAACGGCCTCGTGCTGCGCGCCACCGGCGACCGCATGCTCTTCTCCCCGCCGCTCGTCATCAGCCACGCCGAAGTCGATCAGATGATCGACATCACCCGCAAGGGCCTGGAACATGCCTGGAAGGTGATGACGGCCTGATTGGTCTCAGGCGATCCGAAGGCCGAGATACTCGGCCATCGGATCGAAGTCCCTGTCTGCATGGAGCAGGCTGTGGCCGTGCTCCATGCAATAGGTGCCGATGATGAGATCGGCGGTCTTGCGGATGGTTATGCCTTTCGAACGCAGCCGCCGGAAATTCTCGGCGGCCTTTATGGCGATCTGGGGGGATAGCATCGGAACGACCTGGAACGGGGCCAGCCGCCTTTGAAGGTTGGCGGCATTTCCGTCGTTCTGAGCGCCCTGCAGGATTTCGAGAAGGACGATATCACCAAGCAGGATGTGCCGCGCTTTCGGTATTGTCTTGAGCTGCATGGATTGCGGCGTGTCTATACCGCGCAATGCTGCGATCCAGACCGAGCTATCGACGACAATCATTCGGCAGCGTCATCTCGCAGAGTTTCAGACGGCCCCCAGCCTGTGCGCATCGCATCGAGATCGCCTTCCCAGCCCATTCCCCAAAGTTCTTCCAGAGCCTTTCGCCGCCGCCATTCCTCTACAAGGTCGCGAAGTGCCAAATCTATGGTCGCCTTCTTTGTCGACAAGCCGGTGAGTTCCATCGCTTCCGCAATCAAGGCGTCATCGAGCTCGATATTCGTGCGCATACTGGCCTCGCCTTGGTGTATGAAATGCAGAAATCATACACCAACGCGTCGACGCTCGCAACGAAATCACTGAAACGCCGTTTCGAAGAAGCTCCTGAGCTTGCGGGAATGCAGCTTCTCCGTCGGCATGCCCGCGAGCTTTTCCAGCGCCCGGATACCGATCCGCAGATGCTGGTTCACCTGCGTGCGATAAAACGCCGTCGCCATGCCCGGCAGCTTCAACTCTCCATGCAGCGGCTTGTCGGAAACGCAGAGCAGGGTGCCATAGGGTACGCGGAAGCGAAAACCGTTGGCGGCGATGGTGGCCGATTCCATGTCGAGCGCGATGGCGCGCGACTGGGAGAGGCGCTTGACCGGGCCGCGCTGGTCGCGCAGTTCCCAGTTGCGGTTGTCGATGGTGGCGACGGTGCCGGTGCGCATGATGCGCTTGAGGTCGTAGCCTTCGAGGCCGGTCACTTCCTCGACAGCACTTTCCAGCGCCACCTGCACCTCGGCAAGTGCGGGGATCGGCACCCAGACGGGCAGGTCGTCGTCGAGCACGTGATCCTCGCGCACATAGGCATGCGCCAGCACGTAATCGCCGAGCGTCTGGCTGTTGCGCAGGCCGGCGCAGTGGCCGAGCATCAGCCAGGCATGCGGGCGCAGCACGGCGATATGGTCGGTGATCGTCTTGGCATTGGAGGGGCCGACGCCGATATTGACCAGCGTGATGCCGCCATGCCCCTTCTTCTTGATGTGATAGGCCGGCATCTGCGGCAGGCGGGCCAGCGTGACGTCGGTTTCCGGCCTGTCGGCGCCGGCCGGCGTGAGGATGTTGCCGGGTTCGACGAAGGCCGTGTAGCCGTTGCCGCCCTCGGCCATCTGCTTGCGCGCCCAGGCGCAGAACTCATCGACATAGAACTGGTAGTTCGTGAAGAGCACGAAGTTCTGAAAATGGTTGGCGCTGGTCGCCGTGTAATGGCTGAGGCGGGCGAGCGAATAGTCGATGCGCTGCGCCGTAAACGGCCCGAGCGGCAGGGGTTCGCCAGGGCCGGGCTCGTAAGAGCCGTTGGCGATCTCGTCGTCGGTTGTCGTCAGGTCGGGCGCATCGAAGAGGTCGCGCAGCGGCAGTTCGATGCCCTCGGCAATTTCCGCCTCCACATAGGCGCCTTCCCCGAAGGCGAAGTGCAGCGGGATCGGCGTCGTCGATTCGGAGATGACGACACGCACACCGTGGTTGCGGATGAGAAGGCCGATCTGTTCCTTGAGGTAGTGGCGGAAGAGTTTCGGGCGGGTAATGGTCGTGGTGTAGACACCGGGGGCGGAGACATAGCCATACGAGAGCCGCGAATCGACATGGCCGAAGCTGGTCGTCTCGATCGAAACCTGCGGGTAGCAGGCGCGGAAGCGCGTCTGCGGCGCGCCGGACTTGCCGAGTGCCACGAAGGCGTCGGTCAGGAATGTCGTGTTACGGTCGTAAAGCGCCTGCAACGCGTCGACGGCGGCCACCGGATCCTCGAAGGAGCGGGGCTCGTAAGGCTCTGGCGTTGCGAAGGAAAGCGGCTTTGGGGAAAAGATTCGTTTGCTCATGAATCACTATAGGGGCTGTTTTTTAACAAGCAAACGACAAGTCCGGCGTGCCCACAAGTCCTATCTCGGCGCCGCCAGAATGATGCCAGCGCCGACCAGTGCCAGCGCGGCGCCGGCCATGTCGAAGCGATCGGGCCGCATGCCTTCGGCCAGCCACAGCCAGAGAAGCGAGGCCGCGATATAGACCCCGCCGTAAGCCGCATAGGCACGGCCGGCAAAGGCGCTGTCGACCTGCGTGAGCAGCCAGCCGAACAGGGCGAGCGAGAGCATGCCGGGAAAAAGCCAGAGCGCGGATTTGTCGAGACGCCACCAGGCCCAGAAGGCAAAACAGCCGGCGATTTCGGCAAGGGCGGCGAGAGAAAAGACGAGAAGGGATTTCATCCGGGCTCCAGGGTGATGGCGCAGGGCCTGCCCGGTTTAGCACGGAAGAGGGGGGTGGAAAGGGTTCAGCTCATCGACTGGCGCTGGAGGGTGATGAAGAGCACGAGACCCGTGCCCTGCTTTTCGATGCCGAGACCGCCGGCATTGCTCCAGGCAAGTGCGCCGACCGGGGCGATCATCATCGCCGAGAGGGCGAGGATGCGCAGCGCCGTGGCGGAGGTTTGGAGGAGGGCGGCGGTCATCTGTCGGGTTCTTTCGCGAGGGCGTTGAAGAGATCAGAGCGAGGCGGTGCAGGCGTGCGGCGTGGCGCAGGCGACCAGCTTGCCGGTCGTATTGTGCGTGCTGCGGCGGTAATCGGTCTCGACGGCGGCGGCCAGCATGATGGCGAAGATGGCCATCAGCAGAGTGATGATCGTCAGGCGGCGTGCGAGGATGTCCATGGTGTTCGTCCCTCTGAAGGCGTTTTCAATAATGCCTTTGTCGCATTGCGGGACTGAACGCTCCCTGAGAGGGCAATTCATCTCCCGTTCAGAAACGGTGTGATTCGTTTTTTGAAACGTGCGCCAAAACAAAAAGGCCGGCGTGAGCGCCGGCCTTTTGATTGAAAGAAGAGCCGTTTAGAGCCGCGACCAGGTTTGCGACTTGCAGAGCACGGCGAGCACGCAGCCCTTCATGCGCAGCGAATTGCCCTTTACCGCGCCGGAACCGCTATAAGTCTTGTCCGTTTCCGGGTCGGTAATCTCGCCGGTATAGTCGGCGCCAGATCCCTCCAGCTTGCCGATGCGCTTGCCGGCGAATTTTCCGGTCTTCAGCGTGATGCAGAAGCTGCCGCCGCATTTGGCGATGACGGCGGTCGAGCCGCTCGCCGTCTTCCAGTTGCCTTCGATCGGCTCGGCGGCGAGCGCCATGCCCGGCGCCACGAGAAGGGCGGCGGCAATCCATGTCCTCAGTTTCATTCTCTTCCTCCTCCAGAATGAGAAGGGCAGAATATCTTACGCAAACGTAAAGGTAAATATGTACGGACACCGGATTCGCGGGCGTTTTTCCGGCCTCGGAGCAGCGGAAAATGCAGATGCTGAAACCCGGCACCATTTTGCGTGGTTAGCGAAAGGTTGAAATCGCCGGTTGAACAATCCGTAAATTTTAACACAAATCCCGCCGTTTCCAGTGGGTGTGATGTTTAACGAAAATCCAATTTTACCAAGCGTTTGGATTTTGTTTGCCTCCAATTAAGCATGCATTTTAAGCGCATTTTGAAAGCCCCGCGGCATAGTGGAGCCATAAGACGAGCACGGAAAAACCGGCCGGCAAAACTCTTACGGAAGACCATGCCGCAGAAGACGGCAGGCGCCGTGAGAGGCCCGAAAGGGCAGGTAAAACAGGACACTAAAGCAGTAAACCAAGTCAGACAGGGACTAACGAAAATGGCACGCTTTGGCTTTCAGAACACCGAAACGGCCGCCATGACGGGCGGCGAAAACCGCGCTGAAATCTTCTGCGACATGGGCCTCATGTACGCCACCGGCCGCGGCTGCGACGTCGACGTGGTTCAGGCCCACAAATGGCTCAACATTGCTGCCATCAAGGGTTGTGACCGCGCCGCGGAACTGCGCGCCGACCTTGCCGCAACGATGAGCAAGACCGACATCGCTTTGGCGCTGCGCGCCGCGCGCGAGTGGATGACGGTTCACTGAGACAAGCCGGCTGGCGCCGGCGGCAAGAAAAGCTTCATGGCCAGCGGACGATAAACGGCACTAGAACCGGATCCGTCCCCCGTCAAAGACGCTCTGCCGCTCAAGCCAGCCGTTTCAAAACCAGCGGCAAGGCTTCCTCCAGCAACGCCATATCGTTTTCCGGCCCGACGCTGATGCGGATGCATCGGTTGAGGGGGGCAACGCCCGGCATGCGAATGAATATGCCATGTTCCATCAACCCATCGACAATGGCCCTGGCGTGGGTGCCGTCGCGGCCGCAATCGATGGTGACGAAATTGGTGGCGGAGGCGAGGGGAAGAAGACCGTTGGACTGCGCGATCCGCGAGATGCGCTCGCGGGACGCGGCGATGCTGGCAATGACCTCTGCCAGATAGGCCTGGTCTTTTAGCGCGGCGAGTGCCGCCTGAACCGAAATTCGGGCCATGCCGAAATGATTTCGGATCTTGTCGAAGGCCTGCGCATTGCCGAGCGTACCGATCGCATAGCCGATCCGTGCGCCGGCAAGGCCGTAGGCCTTCGAGAATGTGCGCATGCGCAGGATGTTCGGCTTGCCGATCAGCGCGGCGATCGACGGGATCGTGCCCTCAGGCGCCGTTTCGCCATAGGCCTCGTCGAGGATCAGCAGCGTCGTCTCCGGCAGCGCACGGGCGAAGGCCACGACATTGTCGGCGTCCCACCAGCTTCCCATCGGATTGTCGGGATTGGCGAAATAGACGAGCGGCGCGTTTTCGCGCTTCACGGCCTGCAGCAGGCCGTCCAAGTGCTCCTTGTCGCCGGCATAGGGCACGGTCACCAGCCGGCCGCCAAATCCGTTCACATGGTAGTTGAAGGTCGGATAGCCGCCGAGCGAGGTGACGACGGGCGTGCCGGGTTCGATGACGAGCCGGGCGATCTCGCCGAGCAGCCCGTCGATACCGCCGCCGACCGCGATATTCTCCCGCGAAATGCCATGATGCGTCGCCAGCGCCTCGCGCAACTCGAAATTCTCCGGATCGCTATACATCCAGGTCGTTTCGGCCGCCGCGCGCGTCGCTTCCAGCACGGAGGGCGCCGGGCCGAAGCCGCTTTCGTTCGCGCCGATGCGGGCTTTGACCGCAAGGCCCCGGTTGCGCTCGATGGCCTCCGGCCCGACGAAGGGCACGGTGGCGGGCAGGGTTTGGGAGAGGGCGGTGAATCGGGAAAATGCGGACATGAGGCGCCTGACGATCGATGAACGGAAGGAAGTTTGCCGGCGCGCAAAAATGCCCGCCGGAATCGGTTTCCGGCGGGCACCCTAGCCAATAAATTGCGCGGGTGAAACGATCAGCTGAGCGCCGAACCGACGCCGGCCTTTTCCACGCCCACCATATAGCGCCGGTCGTCCGTCTTGGGCTTGCTGCCGACACCGCCGCCGGTGAAGTAATCGGAGCGCACGATGGTGTGCAGCAGTTCCTCGTCGATTTCCTTGATGAACTGGACGCCGATGCGATTTTCGTTGCGATAGACCTCCGCACAGCCGATGCGCGAGGCGACGCCGACGATCGAAAGATAATAGTGCAGCGGAAGGCCGATCGTCGTCGTCACGACGAAACTCGCACCGCCCTGGGACACATCGACCAGCTTGCAGCTGCGCATCTTGGGGGCCGCGAGATCGAAGCCCACGGTCATCAGCATACCCTGCCGGTTGACGGAGAAGCGTTCCCACTTGCGTTCGTAAAGCCCTGCGGCAGACCGCGGATCGGCACC
Source organism: Shinella sp. M31 (assembly GCF_049199205.1). Taxonomy (NCBI): domain Bacteria; kingdom Pseudomonadati; phylum Pseudomonadota; class Alphaproteobacteria; order Hyphomicrobiales; family Rhizobiaceae; genus Shinella; species Shinella sp. M31. The sequence goes on from NZ_JBLZPH010000033.1 coordinate 15,637, forward strand.
GATGCTCATTGCCACACTCCCGATTGGGGGGACGTCATGTCCTACTAATATGGAGGGAGTTTCGCAGTCGAGTATTTTGTTTCATTAAAACAAATATTTAAAACTTTAGCGGCCTACTTTTTTTTAAGGAAGCCGCTTTAGGCGTCGTGTGTTTCGCTCTGCCGGCCGAGCACCATATTGAGGAAATCGACATCGAGGAACATGTTGAAGCGCACCACAAGCTCCTCGCCGTCACGCTTGTATTCCGTGCAGGGGATTTCGTCGCGAACCCCATGGATTTCCAGGTAGAAATTCTCCGGCAACGTCAATGTCTTGTTGATGGACAACACCGCGCCGGCGCAGGAAATGCTGCGGATCAGGCAAGTATAACGTAGCGCCGTGCTGAGGTGGTGGCCGATCGGTGTGATGAAGCCGGGTTTTTCGAGGCGATACTGGACGAAGCTGCGTTTGGGGTGACGCAGGTGAAGCTGCTCGTGCATATGGTCGAGGGGCATGGTGCCCTCCGCTTGTGTTTCCGGATTTGGACTGTATCGAAACGGGATGGATAAAACGTGAAAACGGCCGCTCGTATCTTAACGAGCGACCGTCGAAGATGACCTTGGTGGGTGGGGCCGGCTTTACTGGAACGCCTGAAGCCCAGTCTGCGCGCGGCCGAGGATCAGCGCGTGGATATCGTGCGTACCCTCGTAGGTGTTGACGGCTTCGAGGTTCATGACGTGGCGGATGACGCCGTATTCGTCCGAAACGCCGTTGCCGCCGTGCATGTCGCGCGAGACGCGTGCGATATCGAGCGCCTTGCCGCAATTGTTGCGCTTCATCAGCGAGATGAGCTCGGCCGGCGCGCGGTGTTCGTCGAACAGGCGGCCGAGGCGCAGCGCGCCCTGCAGGCCGAGCGAGATTTCGGTCTCCATGTCGGCGAGTTTCTTCTGGATGAGCTGGGTGGCGGCGAGCGGCTTGCCGAACTGCTTGCGGTCGAGCGTGTACTGGCGGGCGGCGTGCCAGCAGAATTCGGCGGCCCCCATGGCGCCCCAGGCGATGCCGTAGCGGGCGCGGTTGAGGCAGCCGAACGGACCGGCAAGGCCAGCCACTTCCGGCAGCAGGTTCTCATCTGGAACGAAGACGTCCTGCATCATGATCATGCCGGTGACCGAGGCACGCAGCGAGAACTTGCCCTCGATCTTCGGCGTCTCGAAGCCCTTCATGCCGCGTTCCAGCACAAACCCCTTGATCTTGTTGTCATGCGCGTCGGATTTCGCCCAGACGACGGCGACGTCGGCGATCGGCGAATTGGTGATCCAGTTCTTGGCGCCCGAGATGAGGTAGCCGCCGTCAACCTTTTTGGCGCGGGTGATCATCGAGGAGGGGTCCGAACCGTGGTCCGGCTCGGTCAGGCCGAAGCAGCCGACCCATTCGCCCGAAGCGAGCTTGGGCAGGTATTTCTTGCGCGTCTCTTCGGTGCCGTAGGCGAAGATCGGGTGCATGACGAGCGAGGACTGCACGGACATGGCCGAGCGATAGCCGGAATCGACGCGCTCGACTTCGCGGGCGACGAGGCCGTAGGACACGTAGTTGGCGCCGACGCCGCCGTATTCCTCCGGCACGGTCGGACCGAGCAGGCCGAGTTCGCCCATCTCGCTCATGATCTCGCGGTGGAAGATTTCGTGGCGGTTGGCTTCGGTGACACGGCTGGCGAGCTTATCCTGGCAATAGGCGCGGGCCGTATCGCGGATCATGCGCTCTTCGTCGGTCAGCTGGTCTTCGAGCAGGAAGGGATCGGCCCAGTCGAAAGGTGCCATCTTGGCACGCGCCTGTTCCGGGGTAGCGCTGTGGTGCTCGCTCATGGGGATCCTCCTGTCGCGGTTCTGTCGTTGCAGAAGTGCTACATCAGCTTGGTTCTCTTCGAAAGGGCGGGAACGAAATGGGCAGGCCGACACTTTGGCTATTTATGAATGCCCTCATGAATCCGCAGAATGAGCAGTCTCGTCTTTACCCCTTGCCTTGATCCTGCCGTTCCCGGTGAGCATTAATCCTGATAATGAGCAATTCCACGAAAGAGAGGCCAAGAATGCGAGATCGCTTCAAGCGATCGGTCGAGCGTCTGCTGCCGACCGAAGCGCGGCTGGGAGACCTGTTCTGGCCGTTCCACCGTGCCCCCGAACGCAAGGCACCCGCGCCGCGCCGCCGCCCGGCCGGCGGTTCACCGCTCGTCGAAGTCACCGATTTCGGCAGCAATCCGGGGCATCTGCGCCTTTTCATGCATATACCGGAAGGCCTGCCCGCCGGGCGTCCGCTGGTCCTGGTGCTGCATGGCTGCCGGCAGGATGCCGAAAGCTACGACCGCGCCGCCGGCTGGGCCTCGCTTGCCGAAGAACGCGGCTTTGCCGTCGTCTATGCCCAGCAGCGCGAGGCCAACAATCCGCGCCTCTGCTTCACCTGGTTTCGCCCGAGCGAGGTGACGCGCGACCGCGGCGAACTGATGTCGATCCGCCAGATGGTGGCGCATGCGGCCGGCGAGGCCGCGAGCGACCCCGAGCGCATCTACGTCACCGGCCTTTCCGCCGGCGGCGCCATGACGGCGGCCATGCTCGCCAACTATCCCGAGGTCTTCGCGGGCGGCGCGATCATCGCCGGCCTGCCCTTCGCCGCCGCCCGCGACGCCACCCGTGCCTTTGAGGCGATGGGGGAGGCGCCGGAACGCACGTCGCGCGAATGGTCCGATCTCGTGCGGAACATCTCGCCGCGCATTCCGCGAAAGCCCACGATCTCCATCTGGCATGGCACCGCCGACGACACCGTCGCCCCCTCGAACGGCCTGGCTCTGGTCGAGCAATGGCGCGACCTCTACCGCCTGCCGAAGGACGGTTTCGTCGAAAAACGCCTGAAGGGCCGGCGCACGCGCATCTGGCCGGACAAGGACGGCAAGCCGCTCGTCACCTTCCACGAGATCGACGGCCTGGGCCACGGTACGCCGGTGCTGGCGGGCGAGGGCGGCGGTTATTCGGCTTCGACCGAGCCTTTCATGCTGGAAGCAGGCTTCTCCTCGACGTTGGAGATCGCGAAGGAGTGGGGGCTGACGCGGCGGTGGAAGCGGTAAGACGACGCGTGGGCTTTTGCCCCTAACCCTCTCCCCGCGAGCAGGGAGAGGGGACGTGCCTCGCGAACGGTTGTTGCTTGAGAAAAAGGGTGCGGCATATTTCCTTCTCCCCGCTTGCGGGGAGAAGGTGGCCGGCAGGCCGGATGAGGGGCAAAAGGCATAAGCGAGTGGATGCGAAAGTGGCGATGGTCGAGATGAAGGCTGCGTTTAGGCAAGTCGTGCGATTCCTGCCGCCGTCTTGCAAATCCCGGCCTGCGGTCGGCCACAAACCTCTCCTCCGTCATGGTCGGGCTTGACCCGACCATCCACGCCACGCTTGCGGCGGTGAGGTTCACCCCAGCAGCCACTCATGCTCCTTGGCGTTGTGGAACTTCCACACCCGCTTCGGCCCGGCCATCACGTTGAGATAATAGAGGTCATAGCCGTGGATGGTCGCGCAGGGGTGATAGCCCCGCGGCACCAGCGTCACGTCACCGTCTTCCACCGCCATCGCCTCGTCGAGCGACCGGTCGTCCGTATAGACGCGCTGGAAGGCAAAACCCTGCGGCGGGTTGAGGCGGTGGTAGTAGGTCTCCTCAAGGAAGCTTTCGTTTGGCAGGTCGTCCTGATCGTGCTTGTGCGAGGGATAGGACGAGGTGTTGCCGTTCGGGGTGATCACTTCCACGACGAGCAGCGAATGGGCCGAATTGTCGTCTTCCGGCATGATGTTATGGACATGCCGGACATTCGAGCCCTTGCCGCGATGCAACTGCGGATGCGTGCCCGGCGGAATGGCCTTGGCCTTGTAATCGCCGCCGCCCGGTGCCGAGCAGACGGCAAGTTCCAGATCCGTCTCCGCCGTCACCGACCAGCTGGAATCCGTCGGCACGTAGAGCGCATGCGGCGCGCCCTCGAAGGGGCTCATGCGCGCGCCAAGCACGCCGAAATCCTGGCCCGAAGCCGTCGCCTTGCCCTTGCCGGAAATCCACACGAGGCAGACCTCGCGGCTTCCCGTTTCCGCGGCGAGGATCTCGCCGGGCTTCATGCGGTGGAGATCGAAGCCGACATAGGTCCAGCCGGCGCTTTCGGGCGTGACATGGCTGACACGGCCGTGGGTGCCCTGGGGTTTGACGAGCAGGTTCGGCATGGGCTTGGTCCTTTGCTTCAGGCGGGCGGGAGAGGCTTATCCTTTGGGAAAGCCTTCCGTCTCGACAGTATAGCCGGCGGCGTTCATCACGCGTATCAGTTCGGCATAACCGACCTCGGCCATCTTGGCCGGCGGGGCGTTGCGCGGGTCCTGTTCGGCCTCGACGACGAACCAGCCCTCATAGCCGTGATCGGCGAAGCGCTGCACGATCGCGCCGAAATCGAGCGAGCCATCGCCCGGCACGGTGAAGGCGCCGAGCGCCACCGCGTCGAGGAAGGATTGCTTCGTGCGGTCGAGACCGTCCACGACGGAGCGACGGATGTCCTTCACATGCACATGGTTGATGCGGGCATGGTGGTTGTCGATGGCACGCAGCACGTCGCCGCCGGCAAAGGCCAGATGCCCGGCATCGAGCAGCAGCGGAATGCCTTCGCCCGAATTCTGCATGAAGGCATCGAGTTCCGGCTCGGTCTCGACGACGGCGGCCATGTGGTGGTGGTAGGAGAGCGGCATGCCCTCACCGGCGCACCATTCGCCGAAGGCGGTGAGTTTGCGACCATAGGCCTTCATCTCGTCGTCCGACAGGCGCGGCTTGGTCGCGAGTGGCCTGGAGCGGTCGCCCTGGATCGAGCGGC
>NZ_JBLZPH010000034.1:0-10069 GCF_049199205.1 Shinella sp. M31
CAGGGATATCCACCTCGTGCAGGGCGACGTGGCCGAAGCCTGGCGCGAAGGGTCGGATGAATATGCGACCGTCGCGATGCGCTACGAAAGCATCGACGTGATGCGCGACCGCGCGACCGGCCGCCTCGTTTCCGGCGACCCGGACACTCTCACGGAAGCCGTCGAGATCTGGACGTTCCTGCGCCGCAACGGCGGCGAGTGGAAGGTCTCGGCCATCCAGGGCGTCGCCGACGCCTGATTACGGAAGGCGGTAATTTATAAGCTGCCCCTCATCCGGCCTGCCGGCCACCTTCTCCCCGCATGCGGGGAGAAGGACAAGGAGGCTACGCTTCCTCCCTGCCGCAGCATCGACTTTCAGGAAAAGATCGGGCATCCTCTCCTTCTCCCCGCCTGCGGGGAGAAGGAGCCGGTAGGCGGATGAGGGGCTTTTACACCCGAAAAATCAGATCGTGGAGAGTGTCCAGCCGACGATATCCGCGGTCACGCGGGCAAAGGCCGCATCGAGCGCCTTCACGAAAGCCGGATTGCCCGTGCCGCTGACCGGCACCGTCGCACGAAAGACTTTTTGCGAGCGCACCGTGCCGTTGCGATCATTGAGCAACTTGGCCGAGATTTCCACCACGGCCGTATCCGCACCCGCCGCCTGCACCTCGAAGGACCTGATGTCGGTAACGAGCTGGTAATCGATCGCGAGGCCCTGCCCCGGCATGCCGACGCCGCCGAGGCGGCCGGTGTTTTCGAAGGCCTGCACCAGCTTGGCCTGCACCAGCTTGCTCAGGCTGTCGCTCCACTGCGCCTTGGCGAGATACTGGATTTCGGAAGGCGTCGGGCGGATGACGATCTGCTCGCTGTCGAGCGCCTTCAGGGCCGACGGCTGCGGCACGAGAAGCTGGCGGTTCTTGGCGGACGGGCTTTCGACGGCGCTCATCGCCGACAGGCTGAACGTATCGTTCTTGGCCGCCTTGCCGCCGCAGGCGACAAGCGTTGCCGCCAGAACGGCGATCAGGGCAGCGCGCGCCGCCGTTCCGTTCCGCAACAACTCGATACCCGATACTGTCATCTCGTCCTCAAAGCCACAGACTCAATGTCTAGCAGCGGCACACCAACAAGTCACGGCTGCGATGCCGGACAAATTCACGTCCGAAACATCCCGGCCGCCATTGTGGAAATACAGCCACACCTGCCGATTGGATCATCTCCGTTTTCTTCGAATCGCGGAGATACCCGTCGCTTTTATTTCTGCGCAATTCCGGACGCAAACCGCTGCGCACTTTTGCTGGAATTGCTTTAGCGTCGCGTGCGGCCGTCGTACTGCTTCACCGTCTCGCCGCCGAACAGCAGGCGCTGCGGATCGCGCTCGAAGCCCGAGATCGCGCTGTCGAGGTTCTGGATGGTGCGGCGCGTATCCTGCACCAGCGTTTCCACATCGCGCAGACCAGAGCCGGAAAAGCGCTGGAGGCCGTCGGCGATCGGCCCGATGCGGCCGTTCAGCGTATCGGCCGCCTGCTTGATCGATTGCAGCGTGGCCTTGGCCTCCGCGAAGAGCGATTCGGAATCCCCCTCACCCAGGAAACCGTCGAGCTTGGCGAGCACGCCATCGACGCGCGTCGAGGCGGCGTTCAGCTTGTTGGTCATCTGCTTCACGTCGGTGATGATCTGGTCGATATCCCCCTGACGCTCGCCGATGCGATTGGCAACGCCCGTCACCGAGGCGATCGCCTTGCGGGCATCGGCGCTTGCCACCGAGATATTGTCGATCGCGCCCGAGACCTTCTGCGTGTCGACGGCGGCAATCAGCGTATCGACCTTGTCGAGCGCCGCATTGGCATTCTTGCCGAACGTATCGAAGGTCTCGGCCGTCTTGCGGAAGCCCTCGACGGTCGTCTTCACGTCACCGGAGGCAGCCGCGATATCCTTGCTGATCTTGTCGACATTGCCGACGAAATCCTCGACCTTCTTGGGATCGACGGCCTTGATGAGGGAATCGACCGACGCGAGCGTCGAATCGAGCCGGCCGGAAAGATTGCGGAACGTTTCCGACAGGCCGCCGACGCTCTTCAGGAACTCGTCGATATTCTTGCCGTTGCGGGCAAGCGAATCGGAGAACTGCTCGGCATTGTTGATCGTCTTGGTCAGCGGTCCGCGCGCATCGGCGACAAAGCCCTGAATGTCTGTGATGGCGGCATCGGCGCGCTTCAGGATCTTGTCGGCAGTCGACAGGATATTGGTCACGCTCGACTGCTCGGCCTGCAGCACGGCGGCCGTCTCGGTGTCGAACGCCTTCTGGAGAATGTTCGGATCGGCAGCCATGCCGCCGGAAAGCTCGATATAGGCGGCTCCCGTCAGGCCCTGCACTTCAAGCACGGCGGTGGTCGACTGCTTGACCGGCGCGCTCGTCGCCACCTCGGTCATGGCGACGGAAAAGCGAGGGTCGTCCGCATCGATGGCAAGGCTGCGCACGGAGCCGACCGGAATACCGTTGAAGCGCACCGGCGAACCGATGCTCAGACCGTTGGCGGAGCCCGGAATGCGGATGGCGAGCTGCGCCATGTCGCCGCTGCGGCCATATTGCGACATCCAGTAGACGAAGCCGAAGGCGGCGGCCATCACGAGCACGGTGAAGAAACCGACGATGGCGTAGTTGGCTTTCGTTTCCATGCTTCAGGCTATCCCGCTCGCAGTTCCTATTCCGGGACCATCGCGGCTCCCGGACACTTGTTCACGCCTTCCGAACGATGGAGCGCGCACGTTTGCCCTTGAAATAGGACTGCACCCACGCATCGTCAAAGGCCAGCATGTCCTCGATCGTGCCTTCGACCATGACCTTCTTCTGCCCGAGCACGGCGATGCGGTCGCAAACCGAAAACAGGCTGTCGAGGTCGTGAGTCACCATATACACGGTCAATCCCAGGGTGTCGCGCAGTTTGGCGATCAGCTCATCGAATTCGGCCGCACCGATCGGGTCGAGACCGGAGGTCGGCTCGTCAAGGAAGACCAGCGCCGGATCGAGCGCGAGCGCGCGCGCCAGCGCCGCGCGCTTGATCATGCCGCCGGAGAGTTCGGACGGATATTTGTCGGCGGCTTCCGGGGCGAGACCGACTAGTTCGATCTTCAGCTTGGCTAGCTCGTCCATCATCGCCTGCGGCAGGTCGAGATATTCACGCATCGGCACCTGGATGTTCTCCTTCACCGTCAGTGAGGAGAACAGGGCGCCGTGCTGGAAAAGCACGCCGAGCTTCATGTCGAGCGCCAGACGCTGGGCTTGCGTCGCCTTGTCGAAATCCGTGCCGAAGATGCGGATATTGCCGGAGCGGCGCGGCAGGAGGCGCAGCACGGTGCGCATCAGCACCGACTTTCCGGTGCCGGAGGCGCCGACGAAACCGAGAATTTCGCCGCGATAGATATCGAGGTTCAGCCGGTCGAGCACGATATTGCTGCCGAAGCCCACGGTCAGATCCTTGACCGAGAGCACGACATTATCCTGTTTTTCAGCAGCCTGATCCATCTGTGCCCCTAGAAATCGATGGCTGCATAGAACATGGCGAAGAGACCGTCGACGAGGATGACGACGAAGATCGACTTCACCACGGCCGCCGTGACATGGCGTCCGAGCGATTCGGCACTGCCGCCGACCTTCAGGCCCTCCACCGAGGCCACGATACCGATGATCAGCGCCATGAAGGGCGCCTTGATCATGCCGGAAACCACGGTCGAGAGATCGATGGCTTCACGCAGGCGCGACAGGAACGTGTCGAAGGTGATGCCGGAATAGGCCCAGGCGACGCAGGCGGCGCCGAAAAGTGCAGCGAAGTTCGCAATGATGGTGAGCAGCGGCAGTGCGACGGTCAGCGCCACGAGCCGCGGGAAGACGAGCACGCCGACGGGGCTGAGGCCCATGACCTTCAGCGCATCGATTTCCTCGCGCATCTTCATCGAGCCGATCTCGGCGGTGATGGCACTTCCGGAGCGGCCGGCGATCATGATCGCGGTCAGGAGAACGCCGATTTCGCGCAGCTGCAGGATGCCGACGAGATCGACGACGAAGACTTCCGCCCCGAAATAGCGCAGCTGGAAGGCGCCCTGCTGGGCAATGATCGCGCCAATGAGGAAAGACATCAGCAGGATGATCGGCACGGCGCGCACGCCCATATGGTCGATCTGGTGTACGATCGCGGCCGGTGAAAGCCCGCTGCGGCGACCGAGCTTCAGCTGCGCGCCGCGCACCGCCGAGCCGAGAATGAACATGGCGGCGACCATATCCTCCCATGCATCCACCATGACGCGGCCGACCGGTGAGAAGACGCGCTCGAACAGCGTGACCCGCTTTGCCTTTTCCGTGCGCGGCTCGGCAAGCTTTTCAGGCAGGGCGGAAACGAGGTCGGCATAACGCTCGCCCTCGCCGTCTCTGAGATGCACCTCGGCGCCGCCGGATTGCCGCTCGGTGATGGCGCGGCGCAGCAGCCAGGCACCGGCCGTATCCATTTCGGAGACGTTACTGAGATCGACCTCCAGCGCACCGCCCTTGCCCCCGGCCATCTCGGCAAGGCGCTTGGCGCCGGCAACGGCGGTCGTGTTCACCCAATGGCCGGACAGGCGCCAAACCTCCCCGCCATTGTCCGGCAGGCTTTCGCTCTCGATATCGGCTGAGGGGCTGGCGGCTGTGGTCAAGTCTCTTGCATCTTTCCGTGCTTGCGGCACAACATGCGCCTGTCTTATCGGCTCGCCGGCCATCTGTCACCGAATGAACCGGCAAAAGCCCGTTTCCGCCTCGAATTTTTCGGGCCAGCCAGGATCCCGCCCCATGCACCGCAGATTGCGCGCAACCGCCGAAACCTTCCCGATTGCCGGGGCCTTCACGATTTCCCGCGGGGCCAAGACGACCGCCGAGGTGGTCGTCTGCGAAATCGAATCCTCCGGCCAGGTCGGCCGGGGCGAATGCGTGCCCTATGCCCGATACGGCGAATCGGTGCCCGGCGTGCTTTCCGCAATCGAAGAGATGCGCGGCGCCATCGAGGACAGCATCGGCCGCGAGGATCTTGCCCGCATCATGCCGGCCGGCGCGGCCCGCAACGCCATCGATTGCGCGCTCTGGGACCTCGAAGCGAAACTTTCGGGCGTGCCGACCTGGCAGGTCATCAACGCCGCAGCCCCGCAGAAACTCGTCACCGCCTATACGCTTTCGCTCGGCGCGCCCGAGGCCATGCAGCGCCAGGCCGCCGAACATGCCGGCCGCGCCCTGCTCAAGGTAAAAGTTGGCACGGCCGACGATGCCGCCCGCATCAGGGCCGTGCGTGCCGGCGCGCCCGACAGCGCGATCATCCTCGACGCCAACGAAGGCTGGACGCCCGAAAATCTCGCTTTTCACTTCGCCATTTGCGCAGAAAACCGCATCGCGCTCGTCGAACAGCCGCTGCCGGCTGCAAACGATTCGGCGCTTTCAGGCCATGTACGGCCGATCCCGGTCTGCGCGGATGAGAGCGTGCACCGCACGGAGGACGTGGCAAAGCTCGTCGACCGCTACGACGCGATCAACATCAAGCTCGACAAGGCGGGCGGTTTGACGGAGGCGCTGGCGCTGCGTGAAGCCGCCCGCGAACACGGGCTGAAGATCATGGTCGGCTGTATGGTCGGCACCTCGCTCGGCATGGCGCCTGCGGTGCTTCTGGCGCAGGGCGCTGATTTCGTCGATCTCGACGGCCCCCTGCTCTTGGCCCGCGACCGGGTGCCCGGCCTGCATTACGAGGGATCGTCGGTCTACCCGCCGGAAGCGACGCTCTGGGGCTGAAGACGCGCGGCGAAGACCCTGCCTGCCACGACGCAGGCGAGACCCGCCGCGGCGATGCAGGACATCAAATAGAAGCCGTGCACGCCATACCAGTTGAAAGCATAGCCTGACAGGAAGGTGGCGATTGCCGTGAAGATGCCGGTGTAGAAGTAGTAGAGCCCCTGCGCGGAGGCTTCCTGCTCTTCCGCCACCCGCTCCACGAGGCGGCTCTGCACGCTCATATGGATGATGGCATAGGTGAAGGCGTGCAGGCACTGCAGCACGAAATAGCCGGCGAAGGACATATCCATCGGGAAGAGGATCCAGCGCAGGACGGCAACGCAGCTGCCGACGATCATCATCGACCAAAGATTGAAGCGGCGGCGGAGCTGGACGGCGAACAGGAAGAACAGGATCTCCGCCATCACACCGGCGCTCCAGAGGATTCCGACATCCACGCCGCTGAAGCCCATTTTCTGCCAGTAGATCGCCGAGAAGGCAAAGAGCATGGCATGGCTGGAATTCACCAGCGCGGCGCCAATCAGCATGAATTGCACATCCGCTTGCCGCAGCGTGCTTTTCGTCGGCATGGTGGCGATCGCCGAGATCGGCGACGGCCGGCGCGGCTTGCCGACCCGCGGCGCGATCACTGCGCCGAGTACCGTCAGAACGAAGCCCACCGCCATCGCCGGCAGCACCATCGAGCCGCCATAAAGGCCGGCGAGCCAGCCGCCGATCATCGTCGCGAGGATGAAGGCGAGCGAGCCCCACAGGCGCATCCGGCCGTAATCGAAATTCCAACGCCGCACGCCCGACAGCATGATCGCCTCGGTGATCGGCACATAGGGCGAATAGACCGCGCCCTGCAGCGTGTAGAGCAGCAGCACCGGCCAGAACGATCCCGTCGCAAAGAGCGCGATCGCCGTCATGAGCGACATCACGGCCGACCAGGCCAGCATGATCGAACGCTCGCCGATTCGGTCGGCAATGACGCCGGCCACCGGTGCGGTGAAGACGCGCACGAACATCGGTACGGCCAGAATGATGCCGATCTGGAAATCGCTCATCGACAAGGTTTCGAGCCAGACGGGGAAGAACGGCAGGGCAATGCCGTTCACCATCATCGGCGCGCTGAAAACGAGGGCGATGCGCGCGACGAAGAACGGCGGCGCGCCTGATGTGACGGTGAACCCGGAAGGGGCGGTCATGGCGGGGAACCTGTCTTGGAACGCCCGCTCCAGAGCAATTCCAGCAAAAGTGCGAAGCGGTTTTGCGTCCGGAATTGCATAGAAACAAGAAGCGGGATCGTTTCCGCGATTCAACGAAACGTCGAAACGATCTAGCACGCCGATGTACGTACGCCAATCCGCTATTTCTGCCGGGTGATTTCGTGGCGGTCGCACCTCTGTCGCAAAATGTCAGGCGGCCTCTGCTCCTGCCGTTGCGATCACACCGAGACTGCGGCTGGCGATCGAAACGGGTTCGGGCACCGCCGTCAATGTCTGCCAGGTGATCAGCTCCATCTCGCCGTCGTGATGCTCGGCAATCGCCGTGCAGCTTTCCACCCAGTCGCCGCTGTTGATGTAACGGATGCCGTCGATCTCGGTGATGACGGCATGGTGGATATGGCCGCAGATGACGCCATCGGCATCGTTGCGGCGCGCTTCCTCGACGACCACCTTCTGGAATTCGCCGATGAAATTCACGGCCGACTTCACCTGCTGCTTGGCCCAGGACGAGAAGGACCAGTAAGGCAGCCCGAGGCGGCGGCGGATGGCGGCGAAAACGACGTTGATGGCAATCGCCGCGTCATAGGCCCAATCGCCGAGATAGGCGACGACGCGGGCATGGCGCACCACGACGTCGAACTCGTCGCCATGCAGCACCAGATAACGCTTGCCGTCGGCCGCCTCGTGGATCATGCGCTCGGCCACTTCGACGCCGCCGAAATGCGTGCCGGGGAAATCACGCAGGAATTCATCGTGATTGCCGGGGATGTAGATAATGCGCGTGCCCTTGCGCGCCTTGCGCAGGATTTTCTGCGTGACGTCGTTGAAGGACTGCGGCCAGTACCAGTTGCGCTTCAGCCGCCAGCCGTCGACGATGTCGCCGACGAGCACGATCGTCTCGGCCTCGTGGTGACGCAGGAAGTCGATCAGGAAGTCCGCCTTGGCCGCTTTCGATCCCAGATGCACATCCGAGATGAAGAGTGTGCGGAAATGGCGGACATTGGGGTCGGCAGGCGTCGGGGTCATGTGTTTCGTCTCCGGGTGGCCGGCCACCGCGTTCCGTTCGGGACCGGCGGCTTTCGTTCCGTTGAAAACCAGACTCCTGTTTCAAATTGATGACACACCTATGCCTTTTCCGTCCGCAAATAGGCATTGCACAGGCCGGCGAATGCGGCTTTATGGAAGGTTACGGAAACTTCACGTCGCGACGCGTTCGTGGCATGTGGAGCCGCAACCAAAACAGCATATGGCAGGAAACATCATGAGCACGGGTGACAAACCGAGGACGCAGAACGGCCCAGTCAGTGGCGACATCGACCAGCAGGCCCTGTTCTTCCACCGTCACCCCCGCCCCGGCAAGCTCGAGATCACCGCAACCAAGCCGCTCGGCAATCAGCGCGACCTGGCGCTTGCCTATTCGCCCGGCGTCGCCGCCCCCTGCCTCGCCATCCGCGACAACCCCGAGACGGCTGCCGACTACACCGCACGCGCCAATCTCGTCGCCGTCGTCTCGAATGGCACCGCTGTTCTCGGCCTCGGCAATATCGGCCCGCTCGCCTCCAAGCCGGTCATGGAAGGCAAGGCCGTCCTCTTCAAGAAATTCGCCGGGATCGACGTCTTCGACATCGAGATCGATGCCCCGACCGTTGATGAGATGGTCAATGTGGTCTCGGCGCTGGAGCCGACCTTCGGCGGCATCAACCTAGAGGACATCAAGGCGCCGGAATGTTTCGAGGTCGAGCGTCAGCTGCGCGAGAAGATGGACATCCCCGTCTTCCACGACGACCAGCACGGCACGGCCATCATCGTCGCGGCCGCCGTCCTGAACGGCTTGGAACTGGCCGGAAAGGCACTTTCCGAGGCGAAGATCGTCGCCTCCGGCGCCGGTGCTGCGGCGCTTGCCTGCCTCAACCAGCTCGTCTCGCTCGGCGCCAAAGTCGAGAACATCTGGGTGCACGATCTGGAAGGCCTCGTCTACAAGGGCCGCGAGGTCCTGATGGACCAGTGGAAGGCCGTCTATGCGCAGGAGACCGACAAGCGCGCGCTGTCCGAAAGCATCGACGGCGCCGACGTCTTCCTCGGCCTCTCCGCCGCCGGCGTGCTGAAGCCGGAACTGCTGACCCGCATGGCTGAAAATCCGCTGATCATGGCGCTCGCCAATCCGACGCCCGAAATCATGCCCGAAGAGGCGCGCGCCGTACGCCCGGACGCCATGATCTGCACCGGCCGCTCGGATTTCCCGAACCAGGTCAACAACGTCCTCTGCTTCCCCTATATCTTCCGCGGCGCGCTCGATTGCGGCGCACGCACGATCAACGAAGAGATGAAGATGGCCGCCGTGCGCGCCATCGCGGCGCTTGCCCGTGAGGAAGTCTCCGACGTCGCCGCCCGCGCCTATTCCGGCGATACGCCGAGCTTCGGCCCGAACTACCTGATCCCCTCGCCCTTCGACCAGCGCCTCATCCTGCGCATCGCGCCGGCCGTTGCCCGCGCGGCGGCAGAGACTGGCGTGGCGCTGCGCCCGATCACCGATTTCGATGCCTATCTCGACCAGCTCAACCGCTTCGTCTGGCGCTCCGGCTTCATCATGAAGCCGATCTTTGCTGCTGCGAAGAAGGCCGAGAAGAAGCGCGTGATCTTTGCCGAAGGCGAAGACGAGCGCGTGCTGCGCGCTGCCCAGATCCTGCTGGAGGAAAACACCGCGCTGCCGATCCTCATCGGTCGCCCGCAGATCATCGAAACGCGCCTCAAGCGCTACGGCCTGCGCGTGCGTCCGAATGTCGATTTCGAAGTGGTCAACCCGGAAGATGATCCGCGCTACCGCGACTATGTCGAGGAGTACCTGCGCCTCGTCGGCCGCAAGGGCGTCAACCCGGAAGCCGCCCGCACCATCGTGCGCACCAACCAGACCGTCATCGGCGCACTCGCCGTCAAGCGCGGCGATGCGGATGCCCTGATTTGCGGTGTCGAAGGTCGCTACGCACGCCATCTGCGCGATGTCAGCCAGATCATCGGCAAGAAGCCCGGCGTGCTCGATTTCTCAGGCCTCAGCCTGCTGATTTCGCAGCGCGGCGCG
>NZ_JBLZPH010000035.1:0-33710 GCF_049199205.1 Shinella sp. M31
GGGCCTCGAGATAGAGGCCGCGCAGGCCGAGCTCGCGCGTTTCCGGATCATCGGCCATCAGCTCGAATTTCTTGCGCGCGTCGTCATAGCGGCCCTCGATCATCGCGGCCTGCGCTTCGAGCAGATGGATGAGCGGTTCCTGATCGGCGCTGAGAAGGCCTTTGGTGCGGCCAAGCATCTTGCGCGCGCCGGCAGCATCGCCGGCACCGGCGGCGATCAGGCCGGTCGAAAGCGCTTGGTAGCCGCGATCGCGCTTGCGGGCGCGGAAGAAACGCTGGATCGAATGCGGCGACGTCCAAATGACGCGGACGATCCACCAGGAGAGCATCACGGCGGCGATCAGCGAGACGACGAGCGTGGCGGCGACCATCAGGCTCATATCGGCGCGCTGGCCCTGCCAGATGATCGAGAGTTCGCCGGGACGGTCGGCAAGCCAGGCAAAACCGGCGGCGAGAGCGAGAACGAAGAGAGCGAAGACCAGAATGCGAACCATGATCTTCTCCTCAGCCCTGGTTGCCGTTGCCGGTGCCGGTGATCGCGCCGGAGACGGCGGTACCGATCAGGTCTTCGACGGTGACGCGCGTATCGAGCTTGCGCTTGTATTCCGCCGCCGCGGCCTGGCCCGCTTCCGGCAGGGTCTGCCATTCGATCTGGGCGCCCTTGAAGTCGCCGTTCTGCAGCTTGTTCTCGATGCGGGCGACGACGGCCTCCGGCGTATCGCCTTCGATGCTGCCAACGGGCCGCACGCGGATGGCCGATGCGGCGCTCGACATCAGGCGGTTGAAGATGCCCTGGTCGCCATCCGGCTGGTGCACGGCGTCGAGAATGGCATCCGCGGTCGGCTGGAAATCACGCACGAGATCGGAGCGTGAGGCGACGCCGACAGCGGCATGCTCGCGCAGGCCCGCCACGGACGGATCGTCCGGCGCGATGCTGGCGAAGGCTTCAAGTTCGGCAAGGTAGGGACCACCGCGATCGATCGCGGTCTTCAGCGCGCTGGCCGCGACGGCGCGGGCCATTTCGACATCGCTGCGCGGTTCGTCGAGCTTCTGCTCGGCAGCCGCAATGCGCTCGGTGAGCTGGCTTTCGGTGGAGCTGACGGCCTCGCTGGTGCGGGCGACAGCTTCACGCAGGGCCGTAAGTTCCGTCGTCAGGCGGGTCACGTCGCCTTCGAGCTTGCTTACCGCTTCCGGGTTGCCGGCGGTCGCGCCGCCGGTTTCACCGGTGCCTTTTTCGAGGGCGGCGATGCGGGTTTCGAGCGGCTGGAGATCGACGGTACCGGCTGCCGGCGTTTCTGCAAGGCGGGCCTTCAGCGCCTCGACCTCATTGGAAAGGCTGGTAAGCGCGCCGGTGTCGCCGGTGCGATCCGGACCGAGGGCGGGCAGGTAGCCGCCATATTGCAGGCTGCCGGCGCCGAGAAGGGCGATCAGACCGCCGAGAATGCCGGCGGCAAGCGGGCCGGCATTGCCACGCCGTGCCGTCGTGGCGGGCTGGGTATAGACCGGTTCCTCATAGGTCGGGCGGGCCGGTTCGACCGGCTCCGGCTTTTCCTCGGTGGTGTCTTGGGGTTCTCGGGTTTCCGGTTCCGAAGCAACGGCTTCGTCCGTCCCGGTCCCGGTGGTGTCCGCGGTCGCGGCATCCGCTTCGGCCGTCTCTTCGGTCGTGCGTGCTTCAGTCTCGGCAGACGCGGGAACCGCTTCGAGATCGATCGTCACGGGTTCGTCGCCGGCCTTCTTGCGGCGAGACGGGGTTTCCGGTTCCATGGCGATCTCCTCGCGTTCATGTGCATTGCACTAAACCTAGACAGCGAAGGCAGCGAGGGAAAGACCCTTGCGGCAATTTCGTCCATCATCGCCGATGCCTAGAGAAGATCGAGCAGGCTTTCCTCGTTCGGTGCCGAGGCGACGACGGTGAGTGCGGCAAAGCGCTGCGGCACGGCTTTCGCGACATTGGCGCTCATGCAGAGCATCAGTGTGGAGAGAAAGCGTTCGGGCGTTTCCATCAGCGGCGCGAGTTCGAAGAAGGTGCGGGCCGTTTCGCGCGAATAGAGCAGGGCCGCGTCCGGCACCGGCTTGAGCAGTGCCTCGACTTCCGTGCGTCGGAGGGTGAGCGGCACCATGCGGTAGCATTCGACGGTGCGCAGCGGAATGCCGGCTTCCTTGAGCCGGTTTTCGAAACCGGCGGCGCGCGGAAGGCCGGCGA
The DNA here is from genome assembly GCF_049199205.1 of Shinella sp. M31. Taxonomy (NCBI): domain Bacteria; kingdom Pseudomonadati; phylum Pseudomonadota; class Alphaproteobacteria; order Hyphomicrobiales; family Rhizobiaceae; genus Shinella; species Shinella sp. M31. The sequence continues at coordinate 2,203 of NZ_JBLZPH010000035.1, forward strand.
GATAGAGGATCGGTTCGGCCGGCATGCCGAAATCCCGGCAATGCTCGACGATCATGTTGGCGAGATCCTTGCCGTCGCCCCCGGGGGTCAGGACCGTGCGGAAACCCGCTTCTTCCGCGGCTTGCGCGGAGGCCTGGCCGACGGAGAAGACGGTGGTCAGCAGGTGCCGATCGAGCGCCGGGCCAATTTTGCCGATGAGGCGTGCCACTTCGGCGCTGGTGATGGCGATCGCCGAATGGCGCTCGGAGAGAGCGGCGCGGGCGGCGTCGATATCGTGTTCGGCTTCGGACAACGGCATCGTGACCGCGTCGTGGCCGAGGGCGGCGAGTTTTCGCGCGGTGCGGGCGGCGGCGGGCGCCGGCCTGGTGACGAGAACGCGCAAGGATCAGCCCCAGCTTTCGAAGAAACCCGCTCCCGCTTTGGCGCGGATCGCCTGCCCCGCCGCTTCGCCGAGGTCTGCGGCGCTGTCGGCCGCACCGCTCGTTTCGATTTCGTGGAACTGGCTTCCATCAGGTGTCAGGATCATGCCGCGGAACTGGAGATGATCGCCCTCGACCGTTGCATAACCGGCGATCGGTGTGCGACAGGACCCGTCGAGCGTTGCGAGGAAGCCGCGTTCACAGGAGACGGCAGCGCGGGTGGCACGGTCGTCCACGGCGGCGAGCAGGCCGTTGATGCGGTCGTCGCCGACGCGGCTTTCGATGCAGATCGCGCCCTGCGCCGGGGCGGGTGGGAAGGAGACGGGGTCGAGCAGTTCCGTCGGCACGTCGAACTTGCCGAGGCGCTTCAGGCCGGCATAAGCGAGCAGCGTGGCGTCGGCCTCACCGGTGGCGAGCTTGCCGAGGCGGGTATCGACCTGGCCGCGGAACACGATGACGTTGATATCGGGCCGGAGGCGGCGGATGAGGGCCTGGCGGCGCAGCGACGCCGAGCCGACGGTCGCGCCCTGCGGCAGGTTGATGAGGCGCTGGGCGGTGCGACCGATGAAGGCGTCACGGATGTCCTCGCGCGGCAGGTAGGCGGAGAGGTGCAGACCCTCCGGCAGCCTGGTCGGCATGTCCTTGGAGGAATGCACGGCGAAGTCCAGTTCGCCGGACGACAGCTGTGCCTCGATCTCCTCGGTGAACAGACCCTTGCCGCCGATCAGCGCCAGCGAACGGTCGGTGATGCGGTCACCCTTGGTGGAGAGCACGACGATCTCGAACCTGTCCTCCGCCAGGCCGTGCGCCGCCATCAGGCGCGAGCGGGTCTCGTAGGCCTGGGCAAGCGCCAGCGGGCTGCCCCGGGTGCCGATCCTGAAAGGTTTTGTTTGCATCCGCCTTGATCCATTGTTACCGGGATGTCTCGTAACCGGCTTTCCGGCCCATCGCAATCAATCCTAGTGCTTCATGTCGTCCCAATTGACCATTCTCGGCATCGAAACGAGCTGCGACGAGACCGCCGCGGCCGTCGTCGCGCGCGATGCGGACGGAAAGGGCGAGATCCTCGGCGAAGTCGTGCTGAGCCAGCTCGAGGAGCATAGCGCCTATGGCGGCGTGGTGCCGGAGATCGCGGCGCGCGCCCATGTGGAGGCGCTGGACAGCCTGATTGCCGAAGCGCTTCTGCGCGCCGGGCGCTCGCTGAAGGATGTCGATGCCATCGCCGCGACAAGCGGGCCGGGGCTGATCGGCGGCCTCATCGTCGGGCTGATGACCGGCAAGGCGATCGCCCGCGCCACCGGCAAGCCGCTCTATGCCGTCAACCATCTGGAAGGCCATGCGCTGACGGCGCGGCTGACGGACGGGTTGTCCTTTCCCTATCTGATGCTGCTCGTCTCCGGCGGGCACACCCAGCTCGTGCTGATCCGCGGCGTCGATGATTACGAGCGCTGGGGCACCACCATCGACGATGCGCTCGGCGAAGCCTTCGACAAGACGGCCAAGCTGCTCGGCCTGCCCTATCCCGGCGGTCCGGCCGTCGAACGCATGGCGAAGACGGGCAATCCGGAACGCTTCACCTTCCCGCGCCCGCTGGTCGGCGAAGCGCGGCTCGATTTCTCCTTCTCCGGCCTCAAGACGGCGGTGCGCCAGGCGGCGCAGTCGATTGAGCCGGTGACCGAGCAGGACATCGCCGATATCTGCGCCTCCTTCCAGCGTGCCGTCTCGCGCACCCTGAAGGACCGCATCGGCCGTGGGCTGGAACGGTTCCGCGCGCTCCATCCCGACGTGGCGACGCCCGCGCTGGTCGTTGCCGGCGGCGTCGCGGCCAATGCGGAGCTGCGCGCTACGCTGCAGGCGCTCTGCGATAAGAACCGCTTCCATTTCATTGCGCCGCCGCTCGCACTCTGCACGGATAATGCCGCGATGATCGCCTGGGCCGGGCTGGAGCGCATGGCGGCCGGCTTTGCGCCCGACGATCTCGCGGTGGCACCGCGCTCGCGCTGGCCCCTCGATAAGCAGGCGGCGACCCTACTCGGATCCGGCAAGCGGGGAGCCAAGGCATGACGATTTCGAAGCGCATCGCCGTGGTCGGTGCCGGCGCCTTCGGCACGGCGCTGGCAAGCGTTGCGGCTGCCAGCGGCGGCGACGTCACCCTGATCGGCCGCGATGCCGCTGCCGTCGAAGCCATGCGCACGACGCGACGCAACGAAAAGGCGCTGCCGGGCATCGATCTGCCGGCAACGCTCGCCTTCAGCGCCGATGTGGAATGCATGCGCGGCGCGGGCATCGTGCTGTTCGCCATGCCGTCCCAGGCGCAGCGTGAGGCCGCACGCCAGCTTGCGCCGCTGCTGGCGCCGGGCACGGCGGTCGTCATCTGCGCCAAGGGCATGGAAAAGGGCACCGGCCGTCTGCTGACCGAGGTGCTGGAAGAGGAACTGCCCGGCCGCGAGGTTGCCGTCCTGTCAGGCCCCGGCTTTGCCGCCGATATCGCGAAGGGGCTGCCGACGGCCATGGTCGTTGCGGCGCGGTCCGCCGAGATCGGTGCCGCGCTCGCGCAGGCGCTTTCCGGCCCGACCTTCCGGCTCTATCCATCGACGGACCGGATCGGTGTACAGCTCGGCGGTGCCCTGAAGAACGTTCTGGCCATTGCCTGCGGCATCATCGAAGGGGCTCAACTTGGCGATTCGGCGCGGGCCGCGCTGATTTCGCGCGGGCTTGCGGAGCTATCGCGTTTCGTCGAGGCGCATGGCGGCGAGGGGATCACGGTAACGGGCCTTTCGGGGCTTGGCGATCTCGTTTTGACCGGCACCAGCCACCAGTCGCGCAACTTGCGCTTCGGCATCGCGCTCGGCCGCAACGGCACGGCCGCCGGCTGGTCCGGTGATCTCGTGGAGGGGGCTTTTGCCGCCTCCGTTGCTTCCGGCGTGGCGGCGGAGAAAGGCATCGACATGCCGATCACCGACGCGGTCGCCCGGATCATCGATGGCACGCTCGATGTGAAAACCGCCATCGGGCAGCTGATGACGCGCCCGATCACCCAGGAATGACCACTGAAAGGACCGTTTTCATGCTTTTCGCCTTCCTCTGCCAGGACAAGCCCGGTGCGCTTCAGGTGCGCATGGACACGCGCCCGGATCACGTCGCCTATCTCAACGACCTCAATGCTAGCGGCAAGCTCGCCTTCGCCGGCCCTTTCCTTGGTGACGACAGCAAGCCCACCGGCAGCCTCGTCGTGGTCAAGGCCGAGACGATCGAAGAGGCGCGGCAGATCGCGGAAAATGATCCCTATGCCAAGGCCGGCCTGTTCGCCTCCGTCGACGTGAAGGCCTGGAACTGGGTCTTCAACAATCCGGAGGCGTAAGCTCCCATGGCATTGTGGCTCTACAAGTCCGAACCCTTCAAATGGTCCTGGCAGATGCAGAAGGACGCCGGCGAGGCGGGCACCGAATGGACCGGCGTGCGCAACTATCTCGCGCGCAACAATATGCGGTCCATGAAGATCGGCGACAAGGGCTTCTTCTACCACTCCAACGAGGGGCTCGACATCGTGGGCATTACGGAAGTCTGCGCGCTGTCGCATCCGGATTCCACGGCCGGCGAGGATCCGCGCTGGGACTGCGTCGATATCCGCGCGGTGCGGGACATGCCCGAGCCGGTGTCGCTGAAGGACATCAAGGCCAATCCGAAGCTCTCCAACATGTCGCTCGTCACCTCCATGCGCCTCTCGGTGCAGCCGGTGACCGAGGAGGAGTGGATCGAGGTCTGCCGCATGGGCGGTCTCGACAACCCGCCGCGCTGATGCTTCGTAGCTTCGTTTTCCGCATCACTTCTTCCGAAAACCGGTTTCCACTTTTCGGAGCGATGCGGACGTGAAGACCGACCCCGAAATCTTCATCCGGGACAATACCGACGTGCTGACCCCGCCGCATGTGCCGGAGGTCAAGCTCCGGCTGGCAACCGAGGCGCATGACCTCTGGCTGAAGACGGAGGAGGAGCTGGAGGAGATCGGCCTGCCCCCGCCGTTCTGGGCCTTCGCCTGGGCGGGCGGGCAGGGACTTGCCCGCCATGTGCTCGATCATCCGGAACTGGTCGCCGGCAAGTCCGTGCTGGATTTCGCCAGCGGTTCCGGCCTCGTCGGCATCGCGGCGCGCATGGCCGGCGCATCGGCGGTGCTTGCGGCGGATATCGACCCCTGGAGCGGGACGGCGATCCGGCTGAACGCCGTGCTCAACGATATGTCGCTGGATTATACGGTCGAGAACATGGTCGGCCGCGATGACGGCTGGGACTTGCTGCTGGCCGGCGACGTTTTCTACGATCGCGGTTTCGCCGATGTCCTGATTCCGTGGTTCTCAGGGCTTGCGGCGCGGGGTGCGACGGTGCTCGTCGGCGATCCCGGCCGCGCCTATTGCCCGCGCGAACGCATGGAGGTGCTCGCGACCTATACGGTGCCGGTGACGCGGGCGCTCGAGGACAGCGAAGTCAAGAAGACCACGGTGTGGCGGTTCAAGGCCATTCCGGCCGCTGCGTGAAACTGCTCTGCGCCGAGATCAGAAATTGGGCCTGATAACGCAGACGCCCATTTCCCACGAGCAACCGTTCTGGCCCGGTACGACCTGGATGACCTTCGGCCCGCCGCGGCTGTAGCGCGGCGCGTCGATCACGTCGCCGAAATCGTCATCGTTGTCGATGTAGAAATAGGTGCCGTTGCCGCGGTCGCGATAGGCGGTGATCGCCCCGCCATAGAAATCGCCCGTGCCCCAGCCGCGCTGTTCGCGGCGGCGCTCCGAATAGCGCGAACCGCGATCGTCGCGGTCACGGTGCCGCCAGGCTTCGCGATGGCGCTCGCGGTCGCGTCGCGTGATGGTGCGGCCTTCGATATTGGGTTCGGACCAGCCGAAGCCGTCCCTGTTGCCGCCGGCATGGGCGGCCGTCATGCCGCTCGTTGCAAGGGCGATAGCAAGTCCTAGAACTTTGGTCGCATGGGGCGCTGAAAACAGAGTCATTCTGTCCTGCCTTCCGGGTTACGCTTAACAAATCGTTAACGCGAAGATGGGGCAGAGGACGGCGAAAGTCACGGATTTCCCTGCGATTTATGCCGATATCGTTAATGCGGAAAAAGCGTCCCGAAATGGCGCAATTCCTATATGCTCTTAATCGATTAAATTCATTTTGCACTGCAATGAGGCTTGTGGTTCCGCTTTCTGGTGAGTAAGTGTCGCAATCACTGCATTGTGCACAACATACTGCAATTCCGGAGAAATTTTGTCCAATTTTTGGCTCTCCGGGGTTCCGTGAGGTTCAGATGGCGAATGTCACTCGAAGCCGGCCGCTCTCGCCGCATCTCCAAATCTATAAACCGATCCCGACGATGGTCATGTCCATCGTGCACCGCATCACCGGTGCGGCGCTGTATTTCGGTACGGTTCTCGTTGCCTTCTGGCTGATCGCGGCCGCCTCGGGCGAGGCGTCTTTCGAATGGGCAAGCTGGCTCTTCGGTTCGCTGATCGGCCGTCTCGTGCTCTTCGGCTACACCTGGGCGCTGATGCACCACATGCTCGGTGGCCTGCGCCACTTCATGTGGGATATGGGCCATGGCTACGAGAAGCATTTTTCCACCAAACTCGCCATTGCGACCCCGATCGTTTCCGTTGCCTTGACGGTGCTGATCTGGATCGTCGGCTATCTGGTCCGCTGAGGAAAAATCCATGGACATGCGCACTCCCCTCGGCAAGGTTCGTGGTCTCGGCTCGGCAAAGGACGGCACGGAGCATTTCTGGCGCCAGCGCCTGACGGCCGTCGCCAACGTTCCGCTCATGCTGTTCTTCGTCGGCTTCCTCATCCGCTACAACGGCGCTTCCTACGCGGAAGTGACGGCCGCCCTTTCGAACCCGATCGTCGCCGTCCTGATGGGCCTTGTCGTCATTTCCGGTCTCATTCACATGAAGCTCGGCATGCAGGTCATCATCGAGGACTACGTGCATGCGGAAGGCGCAAAGATCGGCCTCCTCATGCTCAACACGTTCTTCGCGATCCTGGTCGGCGGTCTCTGTCTTTTCGCCGTCCTCAAAATCGCTTTCGCAGGATAATTCACCATGGCAGCGATCCCCTCCCCGGCGGCCAACGGCAAAGCCTATACCTATGTAGACCATTCCTTCGACGTGATCGTCGTCGGTGCCGGCGGCGCGGGTCTGCGCGCCACGCTCGGCATGGCCGAACAGGGCCTCAAGACGGCCTGCATCACGAAAGTCTTCCCGACACGTTCGCACACCGTCGCTGCCCAGGGCGGCATCGCGGCCTCGCTGCAGAACATGACGCCGGATAGCTGGCAGTGGCACCTCTACGACACGGTCAAGGGCTCCGACTGGCTCGGCGACGTCGACGCCATGCAGTATCTCGCCATGGAAGCGCCGAAGGCGGTCTATGAGCTTGAGCACTACGGCGTGCCCTTCTCGCGCAACGCCGAAGGCAAGATCTACCAGCGCCCGTTCGGCGGCCATATGCAGAACTACGGCGAGGGTCCGCCGGTGCAGCGCACCTGTGCTGCCGCCGACCGCACCGGCCATGCCATCCTGCACACGCTCTATGGCCAGTCGCTGCGCAACAATGCCGAATTCTTCATCGAGTATTTCGCGCTCGACCTGATCATGTCGGCCGATGGCCGCTGCACCGGCGTCGTCGCCTGGAACCTCGATGACGGCACGATCCATCGCTTTGCCGCCAAGATGGTGGTGCTGGCGACCGGCGGCTATGGCCGCGCCTATTTCTCCGCTACCTCGGCGCATACCTGCACGGGCGACGGCGGCGGCATGATTGCGCGTGCCGGCCTGCCGCTGCAGGACATGGAATTCGTGCAGTTCCACCCGACCGGCATCTACGGCGCCGGCTGCCTCATCACCGAGGGTGCTCGTGGCGAAGGCGGTTATCTCGTCAATTCCGAGGGCGAGCGCTTCATGGAGCGTTATGCGCCATCGGCGAAGGACCTCGCCTCGCGCGATGTCGTCTCGCGCTGCATGACGATGGAAATCCGCGAAGGCCGCGGCGTCGGCAAGAACAAGGACCACATCTTCCTGCATCTCGATCATCTCGATCCGGCCGTGCTGCACGAACGCCTGCCGGGCATTTCCGAGAGCGCGAAGATTTTTGCCGGCGTCGACGTGACGCGCGAACCGATCCCGGTCCTGCCGACCGTGCACTACAATATGGGCGGTGTGCCGACCAATTATTGGGGCGAAGTGCTGAATGCCGACAGCCAGAACCCGGAGCGCATCGCGCCCGGCCTGATGGCGGTGGGCGAAGCCGGCTGCGCCTCGGTGCATGGCGCAAACCGCCTCGGCTCCAACTCGCTGATCGACCTCGTGGTCTTCGGCCGCGCCGCCGCGATCCGCGCCGGCCAGGTCATCGACCGCGTCGGCCCGATCCCGGCGCTCGACATCGCCGCCTGCGACAAGATCATGGACCGCTTCGATCGCCTCCGGAACGCCAATGGCGGCACGCCGACGGCGATCCTGCGCGACAAGATGCAGCGCACCATGCAGGACGACGCGGCCGTGTTCCGCACCCAGGAATCGCTCGAAAGCGGCTGCCGCCGCATGACCGAGATCTGGAAGGAACTGCCCGACATCAAGGTCACCGACCGTTCTATGGTCTGGAACTCCGATCTCGTCGAGACGCTGGAGCTGGAAAACCTGATGGCCAACGCCATCACGACCGTCTACGGCGCCGAGGCCCGCAAGGAAAGCCGCGGCTCGCATGCCCGCGAAGACTATGTCGACGGCCCCTTCGCCGGCCGCGACGACATCAACTGGCGCAAGCACACGCTCGCCTGGGTGAACGAGGCGGGCGACGTCAAGCTCGACTACCGCCCGGTGCATACCGACCTCATCGCCGACGGGATCGATCCGCAGAAGATCGCGCCCAAGGCGCGCGTCTATTGATATCGAGGAGAACAGGACATGGTTGAACTCGCTCTCCCGAAGAACTCGCAGCTGACCGAAGGCAAGGTCTGGCCGAAGCCGGCCGGCGCTACCAACACCCGCGAATTCCGCGTCTATCGCTGGAACCCGGATGACGGGAAGAACCCGTCGGTCGACACGTTCTACATCGACATCGACGATTGCGGCCCGATGGTGCTGGACGCGCTGCTCTACATCAAGAACAAGATCGACCCGACGCTGACGCTGCGCCGCTCCTGCCGCGAAGGCATCTGCGGCTCCTGCGCCATGAACATCGACGGCACCAACACGCTCGCCTGCACCAAGGGCATGGACGAGGTGAAGGGTGCGGTGAAGGTCTATCCGCTGCCGCATATGCCCGTCGTGAAGGACCTCGTTCCCGACCTCACCAATTTCTACGCCCAGCACCGCTCGATCGAGCCCTGGTTGAAGACGGTGTCGCCGACGCCCGCCAAGGAGTGGAAGCAGAGCCATGAGGACCGCCTCAAGCTCGACGGCCTCTACGAGTGCATCCTGTGCGCCTGCTGCTCGACCTCCTGTCCGAGCTACTGGTGGAACGGCGACCGTTACCTTGGCCCCGCCGTGCTGCTGCAGGCCTATCGCTGGCTGATCGACAGCCGCGATGAGGCCACCGGCGAGCGGCTCGACAATCTGGAAGATCCCTTCCGTCTCTATCGCTGCCACACGATCATGAATTGCGCCCAGGCCTGCCCGAAGGGCCTTAATCCGGCCAAGGCGATCGGTGAGATCAAGAAGATGCTGGTCGAACGCCGTCTCTGACCTACATAATCGGCAGTCACGAAACGTGAGGAGGCGGCTTGAACAATCGGGCCGTTTCGTCTTGATTCGTGCGGGCGATTCACGTTAATTCGGCGGAAATGCTGCGGGGCAGCAGTATCGGGCAGATATCGGGAGTATCGACATGCGGGTTGTACATGTAGCAGGCGGACTGATGATGGCGCTTGCTCTGGCGGGTTGCCAGCGGACTTCGTCGATGGACAGCGTCAATACGCAGCAGAACATCCAGCCGCTGGAAGCGCAGCCGATTGGAACTGTCTCTTCGAGCCAGCTGCCCGATCCGACGACCGACACGTCCGGCCAGTTCCCCGACAAACCGACGACCGATACGGCGATGGCGACGGGCACCGGCGCCGCTGGTGATACGGCGGCCGCGGCAGCCGGCCTCGATGTCAAGAAGGAAGCCATGGTCGGCAACTGGAAGGTCGCCAACGGCGCATCCTCCTGCGACATGTTCCTGACGCTGACCAATCTCGGCAGCGGTTCACGCGGCGGCACGCGCGGCTGCGCGGGCGAGCTGACGGCTATGGGCTCCTGGGAAGTCGCCGGCAAGCAGGTCGTGCTGAAGGACCGTAACGGCAGCCCGATCGCACGTCTCTACAAGACGGCCGACACCCAGTTCCGCGGCACCACCAATTCGGGCCAGCCCGTCAGCCTCTCGCGTTGATCCGCATTCTCAGACGACACGGATAAAAGCCGCCCATGGGCAAGAACTGGGACAGCGGGTCGACGCATCCGGACAAGGGCGTCTCCGATAGGCTGCAGGCCCTTGTCGCCAGTGGAGAGCTGAAACCGGACCCGGCGCAGAGGGCCATGGCCGCGCGCTTCGACCGCTTGCTCGTCGATCTTCACGCCCAGCGCCCGGCACGCAAGTCGAGCGCGCTCGGCTGGCTCTTCGCTTCACGCAAGCCCGAAAGCGTCAGCGCTCCCAAGGGGCTTTACCTCTATGGCGGCGTCGGGCGCGGCAAGACCATGCTGATGGACATGTTCTTCGAGCTGGCGCGGGTCAAGCGCAAGCGGCGGGCGCATTTCCATGAATTCATGGCCGATGTGCATGACCGCATCCACAAGCACCGCCAGAAGCTGAAGGCCGGCGAGACCAAGCAGGCCGATCCCGTGCCGCCGGTTGCCGAAAGCCTCGTCGCGGAAGCCCGGCTGCTTTGCTTCGACGAGTTCTCCGTGACCGATATCGCCGATGCGATGATCCTGTCGCGGCTGTTCGGCGAGCTTTTCCAGCGCGGCTGCATCCTTGTCGCGACGTCGAATGTCGAGCCCGACAATCTCTACAAGGACGGCCTCAACCGCGGGCTTTTCCTGCCCTTCGTCGATCTGCTCAAGCAGTATGTCGAGATCGTGCCGCTGGATTCGCTGACCGATTACCGCATGGAGAAGGACAGCGGCCTTCCGGTTTTCCGGCATCCGCTCGGCGACGAGGCCGACAGGGCGATGAATGCGGCCTGGCTGCGCGAAACCTCGGGCAAGGCCGTGGCGCCGGCGACCATCGCCTTTCGGGGGCGCAGCATTGCCGTTCCGCAGGCGGCGGGGCGCGTCGCGCGCTTCTCCTTCGTCGATCTCTGCGAGAAGCCGCTGGGTGCGGCCGACTATCTCGAAATCCTGGCGCACTATGACACGCTGTTCGTCGATCACGTGCCGTTGCTGGGCGCCGAAAAGCGCAACGAAACCAAGCGCTTAATCAATCTCGTCGATACGATCTACGACCATCGTGCCCGGCTCTTCGCCTCTGCGGCGGCTGCCCCCGAAAACCTGCTCGTCACCCGCAAGGGTACTGAAGGCTTCGAATTCGACCGCACGGTCTCGCGTCTGATCGAGATCCGCAGCACGGAATATCTGGCCGATCACAATGCGAGATATGGGGCGCAAGACGGCTCCGTTACAGCAAAGTCGTGACGAGAGCATGACGAATATTCTTACGTTTACGTAAGAATTTTTGCATCTAACCGATTGAAAAACTTCAGTCCAAAAGTATGTGTTGAAATTTTAACCCGGGAAGCGTAAGCCCTTGCGCCGAAAGGTCCTGCAATTGCGACATTGAGGGCCTATTGATCGAAGCAAAGGAAGCTTTCATGGCCCGCAAGAAGATCGCACTTATTGGTTCTGGCATGATCGGTGGCACGCTGGCGCATCTCGCCGGCCTGAAGGAACTGGGCGACATCGTCCTCTTCGACATTGCCGACGGTATCCCGCAGGGCAAGGGGCTCGACATCGCCCAGTCCTCGCCGGTCGAAGGCTTCAATGCCTCGCTGACGGGTGCCAGTGATTATGCTGCGATCGAAGGCGCGGATGTTTGCATCGTCACCGCCGGTGTTGCCCGCAAGCCCGGCATGAGCCGCGACGACCTGCTCGGCATCAACCTCAAGGTCATGGAACAGGTCGGCGCTGGCATCAAGAAGTACGCGCCGAACGCCTTCGTCATCTGCATCACCAACCCGCTCGACGCGATGGTCTGGGCGCTGCAGAAGTTCTCGGGCCTGCCGAAGAACATGGTCGTCGGCATGGCCGGCGTGCTGGACTCGGCCCGCTTCCGTCTCTTCCTCTCTGAAGAATTCAAGGTTTCCGTCCAGGACGTCACCGCCTTCGTTCTCGGCGGCCACGGCGACACGATGGTGCCGCTCGCCCGCTACTCCACCGTCGGCGGCATTCCGCTCACCGATCTCGTCAAGATGGGCTGGGTCACCAAGGAGCGCCTGGAAGAAATCATCCAGCGCACCCGTGATGGCGGCGCCGAGATCGTCGGCCTGCTCAAGACCGGCTCGGCCTACTATGCGCCGGCCGCTTCGGCGATCGAGATGGCTGAATCCTACCTCAAGGACAAGAAGCGCGTCCTGCCCTGCGCCGCTTACCTCTCCGGCCAGTACGGTGTGAAGGACATGTATGTCGGCGTGCCCACCATCATCGGTGAAGGCGGCGTCGAGCGCATCATCGAGGTCGAGTTCAACAAGGCCGAACAGGAAGCCTTCGAGAAGTCGGTCGCGGCCGTCGCCGGTCTTTGCGAAGCCTGCATCAACATCGCGCCTTCGCTGAAGTAAGAACAGGATCATCCCTATGAACATTCATGAATATCAGGCCAAGGCTCTGCTGAAGAGCTTCGGCGCGCCGGTCGCCGAAGGTGTGGCGATCTTCTCCGCCGACGAGGCCGAAGCGGCTGCGAAGTCGCTGCCCGGCCCGCTTTACGTCGTCAAGAGCCAGATCCACGCTGGTGGTCGCGGCAAGGGCAAGTTCAAGGAACTCGGCCCCGACGCCAAGGGCGGCGTTCGCCTAGCCTTCTCGATCGAGGAAGCCAAGAAGCATGCTGCGGAAATGCTCGGCAACACGCTCGTCACCGCCCAGACCGGCGAAGCCGGCAAGCAGGTGAACCGCCTCTACATCGAGGACGGCGCCGATATCGACCGCGAACTCTATCTCTCGCTGCTCGTCGACCGCTCCGTCGGCCAGGTCGCCTTCGTCGTTTCGACGGAAGGCGGCATGGACATCGAAGCCGTCGCCCATGATACGCCGGAAAAGATCCTCACCGTTGCGATCAACCCGGAAGCCGGCGTCACTGCCGACGATCTGGCGAAGCTCACCTCGGCCCTGAAGCTCGAAGGCGAAGCCAAGGCCGATGCCGAAAAGCTCTTCCCGATCCTCTACAAGGCCTTTGTCGAGAAGGACATGAGCCTGCTCGAGATCAACCCGCTGATCGTCATGAAGAACGGTCGCGTGCGCGTTCTCGACGCCAAGGTGTCGTTCGACGGCAACGCGCTGTTCCGCCACGACGACATCAAGGCGCTGCGCGACGAGACCGAGGAAGACGCCAAGGAAATCGAGGCGTCCAAGTGGGACCTCGCCTATGTGGCGCTCGACGGCAATATCGGCTGCATGGTCAACGGTGCCGGTCTCGCCATGGCGACGATGGACATCATCAAGCTCTACGGCAAGGAGCCGGCGAACTTCTGCGACGTCGGCGGCGGCGCCGGCAAGGAGAAGGTTGCGGCTGCCTTCAAGATCATCACGGCCGACCCGAAGGTCGAGGGCATCCTCGTCAACATCTTCGGCGGCATCATGAAGTGCGACGTCATCGCTGAAGGCGTTGTCGCGGCCGTACAGGAAGTGGGCCTCAAGGTTCCGCTGGTCGTTCGTCTCGAAGGCACGAATGTCGAACTTGGCAAGAAGATCCTGAACGAATCGGGCCTGGCGATCACCGCCGCCGACGATCTGGACGATGCTGCCAAGAAGATCGTCGCCGCGATCAACGGCTAACGGAAGGACCAGACCTCATGTCGATTCTCGTCAACAAGAACACCAAGGTCCTCGTTCAGGGCCTGACCGGCAAGACCGGCACCTTTCACACCGAACAGGCGCTCGCCTATTACGGCACGCAGATGGTCGGCGGTATCCACCCGAAGAAGGGCGGCGAAACCTGGACCGGCTCGAAGGGCGAAAGCCTGCCGATCTTCGCTTCGGTCGCCGAAGGCCGCGAGAAGACCGGTGCGGACGCATCCGTGATCTATGTTCCGCCGGCCGGTGCCGCGGACGCGATCATCGAGGCCATCGAAGCGGAAATCCCGTTCATCACCTGCATCACCGAAGGCATCCCGGTTGCCGACATGGTGCGCGTCAAGGCTCGCCTCGACCGCTCCTCCTCGCGCCTGCTCGGCCCGAACTGCCCGGGCATCCTGACGCCGGAAGAATGCAAGATCGGCATCATGCCGGGCTCGATCTTCCGCAAGGGCTCGGTCGGTATTGTTTCGCGCTCCGGTACGCTTACCTATGAAGCCGTGTTCCAGACCTCCAACGAGGGCCTTGGCCAGACGACGGCCGTCGGCATCGGCGGCGATCCGGTCAAGGGCACCGAATTCATCGACGTGCTCGAGATGTTCCTGGCCGACGACGCCACGACCTCGATCATCATGATCGGCGAAATCGGTGGCTCGGCGGAAGAAGATGCGGCGCAGTTCCTCATCGACGAAGCCAAGAAGGGCCGCAAGAAGCCGATGGCCGGCTTCATCGCGGGTCGTACGGCGCCGAAGGGCCGCACCATGGGCCACGCCGGCGCCGTCGTTTCCGGCGGCAAGGGCGATGCGGAATCCAAGATCGCGGCCATGGAGGCAGCGGGCATTCGCGTTTCGCCTTCGCCGGCCCGCCTCGGCAAGACCCTCGTCGAAGTCCTCAAGGGCTGAGATACGACACTGGATGGGCCGGCGAAAGCCGGCCGATCCGTCTCTCCCGTCGCCGAGCGGACAGGCTTGCGGCGGGCGGCAAACCGGGGAGAGCCCGGTCAACACGATCGTTCGGGAGGCGGGCGCGGCGCCCGCAAGAAACCATGGCACGGCAAGACGCCAACGAACAATTCCTGGCCACTTCCTTCCTCGATGGAGCGAACGCGGCCTATATCGAACAGCTCTACGCCCAGTACGAGGCGAACCCCGCTTCCGTCGGCGAAGAATGGCAGGCCTTCTTCAAGGCCCTGGAAGACCAGCCCTCCGATGTCATCAAGGCCGCCAAGGGCGCCTCCTGGCAGCGCGCCAACTGGCCGATCGTTGCCAATGGCGAACTCGTCTCGGCGCTCGACGGCAACTGGGGCGTCGTCGAGAAGGTGCTCGAGAAGAAGGTGCAGGCGAAGGCCGAGGCCGTCGCCGCCAAGACCGGCGCGCCGGTCAACCAAGCCGACGTCAACCAGGCGACCCGCGATTCGGTGCGCGCCATCATGATGATCCGCGCCTACCGCGCCCGCGGCCACCTGCACGCCAAGCTCGACCCGCTCGGCATCGCCGCGCCCGTCGAGGACTATCACGAGCTTTCGCCCTCGAACTACGGCTTCGAGGAGAAGGATCTCGACCGCAAGATCTTCATCGACAACGTGCTCGGCCTCGAATACGCGACCGTGCGCGAAATGGTCGAAATCCTTGAACGCACCTATTGCTCGACGATCGGCGTCGAATTCATGCACATCTCCAACCCGGAAGAGAAGGGCTGGATCCAGGAGCGCATCGAAGGTCCGGACAAGGGCGTCGCCTTCACGGCCGAAGGCAAGCGCGCGATCCTGCAGAAGCTGATCGAGGCCGAGGGCTTCGAGCAGTTCATTGACGTCAAGTACAAGGGCACCAAGCGTTTCGGCCTCGACGGCGGCGAGGCGCTGATCCCGGCGCTGGAACAGATCATCAAGCGCGGCGGCCAGCTGGGCTTGAAGGAAATCGTGCTCGGCATGGCGCACCGCGGCCGCCTCAACGTTCTGACCAACGTGATGGCCAAGCCGCACCGCGCCGTCTTCCACGAGTTCAAGGGCGGCTCCTATGCGCCTGACGACGTGGAAGGCTCGGGCGACGTGAAGTACCACCTCGGCGCCTCCTCGGACCGCGAGTTCGACGGCAACAAGGTGCACCTATCGCTGACGGCGAACCCCTCGCATCTCGAAATCGTCAACCCGGTCGTCATGGGCAAGGCCCGCGCCAAGCAGGACCAGATGGCGAAGGTCTTCGAGGGCGACATCATTCCCTTGTCCGAACGCGCCCAAGTCATGCCGCTTCTGCTGCACGGCGACGCGGCCTTCGCCGGTCAGGGCGTGACGGCCGAAATCCTCGGCCTGTCGGGCCTACGCGGCCATCGGGTCGCCGGCACCGTGCATGTCATCATCAACAACCAGATCGGCTTCACCACGAACCCGGCCTTCTCGCGCTCCTCGCCCTATCCGTCGGATGTGGCGAAGATGATCGAGGCACCGATCTTCCACATAAACGGCGACGATCCCGAAGCCGTGACCTATGCTGCGAAGATCGCCACCGAATTCCGCATGAAGTTCCACAAGCCTGTCGTCATCGACATGTTCTGCTATCGCCGCTTCGGCCATAACGAAGGCGACGAGCCGGCGTTCACGCAGCCGAAGATGTACAAGGCGATCCGCGCGCACAAGACCGTGGTCAACCTCTATGCGTCGCGCCTCATCGCCGAAGGCGTCATCTCCGAAGGTGAATTCGAGAAGATGAAAGCCGACTGGCGCGCCAATCTCGAAACCGAATTCGAGATCGGCCAGTCCTACAAGCCGAACAAGGCCGACTGGCTCGACGGCGCCTGGTCGGGCCTGCGCTCGGCCGACAATCAGGATGAGCAGCGCCGCGGCAAGACCTCGGTTCCGATGAAGCAGCTGAAGGAAATCGGCCGCAAGATCGCGACGATCCCGGAAGGCTTCCGCGCCCACAAGACCATCCAGCGGTTCATGGACAACCGCATGCAGATGGTCGAGACGGGCGAGGGCATCGACTGGGCGATGGGCGAGGCACTGGCCTTCGGTACACTTTGCGTCGAAGGCACGAAGATCCGCCTGTCCGGCCAGGATTGCGAACGCGGCACCTTCTCGCAGCGTCATTCGGTTCTCTACGATCAGGAGACCGAAGACCGCTATATCCCACTCGCCAACCTCTCGCCGACCCAGGCCCGCTACGAGGTCATCAACTCGATGCTCTCGGAAGAGGCCGTGCTCGGTTTCGAATACGGCTATTCGCTGGCCCGTCCGAACGCGCTCACCCTCTGGGAAGCCCAGTTCGGCGACTTCGCCAACGGTGCGCAGGTCGTCTTTGACCAGTTCATCTCCTCGGGCGAACGCAAGTGGCTGCGCATGTCGGGCCTCGTCTGCCTGCTGCCGCACGGCTATGAGGGCCAGGGTCCGGAACACTCGTCGGCCCGCCTCGAGCGCTGGCTGCAGATGTGCGCCGAAGACAATATGCAGGTCGCCAACGTCACCACGCCGGCGAACTACTTCCACATCCTGCGCCGTCAGGTGAAGCGCGACTTCCGCAAGCCGCTGATCATGATGACGCCGAAGTCGCTGCTGCGCCACAAACGCGCGGTCTCCTCGCTGTCGGAAATGGCCGGCGAAAGCTCGTTCCACCGCTTGTTGTGGGACGATGCGGAGGTCATCAAGGACGGTCCGATCAAGCTCCAGAAGGATGCCAAGATCCGCCGCGTCGTGATGTGCTCGGGCAAGGTCTATTTCGACCTCCTGGAAGAGCGTGAAAAGCGCGGCATCGACGATGTCTACCTGCTGCGTCTGGAACAGCTCTATCCGTTCCCGGCCAAGGCGCTGATCAACGAGCTGTCGCGTTTCCGCAACGCCGAGATGGTGTGGTGCCAGGAAGAGCCCAAGAACATGGGTGCCTGGGCCTTCATCGACCCCTATCTCGAATGGGTGCTCGCACATATCGACGCCAAGTACCAGCGCGTGCGTTACACCGGCCGTCCGGCCGCCGCATCGCCGGCAACAGGCCTGATGTCGAAGCACCTCGCGCAGCTCGCCGCCTTCCTCGAGGACGCGCTGGGCGGTTGATCCGCCCAGTCCCCCGTAACCGCGACAAAGACAAAACGAACGGAACACACTCATGGCTACCGAAATCCGCGTCCCGACTTTGGGCGAATCCGTCAGCGAAGCCACCGTCGGCACCTGGTTCAAGAAGGTCGGCGACGTCATCAAGGCCGACGAGCCGCTCTGTGAGCTCGAAACCGACAAAGTGACGATCGAAGTGCCGGCATCCGCCTCCGGCGTGCTCTCAGAAATCACGGCGAATGCCGGTGATACCGTCGCACCGGGCGGCCTGCTCGGCCAGATCTCCGAAGGCGCCTCCGCCGGCGCTGCCGCTCCGGCCGCCGCCGAAAAGGCCGTTGCCGCCGCTCCGGCCGCCGAAGCCAAGCCTGCCGCTTCCGCTGCCATGCCGGCCGCGCCGGCTGCCGCCAAGCTGCTGGCCGAAAACAACCTCTCGGCCGATCAGGTCGACGGTTCGGGCAAGCGCGGCCAGGTTCTGAAGGGCGATGTGATCGCTGCCGTTGCCAAGGGCATCACGGCTTCGACCCCGGCCGCCGCTGCCGAGCCGGTCAAGGTTGTCGCCCGCGCCGCCTCGTCGGAAGCCGATGCGCCGCGCGAAGAGCGCGTGAAGATGACGCGCCTGCGCCAGACCATCGCCAAGCGCCTCAAGGACGCCCAGAACACTGCCGCCATGCTGACCACCTATAACGAGGTGGACATGTCGGCCGTGATGGACCTGCGCAACCGCTATAAGGACCTGTTCGAGAAGAAGCATGGCGTGAAGCTCGGGTTCATGGGCTTCTTCACCAAGGTCGTGACGCACGCCCTGAAGGAACTGCCGGCCGTCAACGCTGAAATCGACGGCACCGACATCATCTACAAGAACTACTGCCACATCGGCGTCGCCGTCGGCACGGACAAGGGCCTCGTGGTTCCGGTCGTGCGCGATGCCGACCAGATGTCGATTGCCGAGATCGAGAAGGATATCGGCCGCCTCGGCAAGCTCGCCCGTGACGGCGCGCTCTCCATGGCCGACATGCAGGGCGGCACGTTCACCATCTCGAACGGCGGCGTCTACGGCTCGCTGATGTCCTCGCCGATCCTGAACGCCCCGCAGTCGGGCATCCTCGGCATGCACAAGATCCAGGAGCGCCCGGTTGTCGTCGGCGGCCAGATCGTCATCCGTCCGATGATGTATCTCGCGCTGTCCTACGACCACCGCATGGTCGACGGCAAGGAAGCCGTAACCTTCCTGGTGCGCGTCAAGGACAGCCTGGAAGATCCGGAACGTCTGGTTCTCGATCTCTAAGGGAGGTGGTGATGGAAGCGGCGGCGGCTTCGCCCATCCAGATTCTGCTCGTGTTGAGCGTGGCTCTGCTCGTCTTCCATATCGCCCTTCAGGGCATGCTCGCCACGAAGGAGCTCGGCCCTGAATGGAACGCCGGCCCACGCGACGAGGCGCGGCACCCCAAAGGCATTCTGGCCGGACGCGCCGCGCGCGCGTCGGCCAATTTCCGTGAGACCTATCCCGGCTTCGTGGCGCTTGCGCTCGCGGTTGCCCTTGTGCCGGATACGTCGGGCTGGGACCTCATCGGGGGTTGGCTGTGGTTTATTGCCCGGCTCGTCTATATTCCGCTCTATCTGGCAGGCATTCCCTATATTCGTTCGCTCGTCTGGCTCGTCGCGCTGATAGGCCTTGCGATCATGGCGGCGACCGTCATCTTCTAGGAAGGGGCACTCCATGAGCCAATATCTCGTTGAACTCGCCTCGCTGATGGCGATCTTTGCCTTTGCCATCGTCTCGCCGGGCGCCGACCTCGCCATGGTCATGCGCCAGTCGCTCGTGCAGGGCCGTCGCGCCGCCGTGATTACGTCCTTCGGCATCGGCGCGGCGCTGATGGTGCATGTCACCTATACGATCCTCGGCCTCGGCCTCATCATTTCCCAGTCGATCTACCTCTTCAACATCGTGAAGTGGTGCGGCGTCGCCTATCTCGTCTATATCGGCATCAAGGCCTTGCGCGCCGGCAAGGCGGACCTTTCCGCCGAAGCCGTGAAGGCCGGCGGTGAGGCGAAGGTGGAGCAGTCGGCGCTGCGCGCCTTCGGTCTCGGCTTCCTTGCCAATGCGCTGAACCCCAAGGCGGTCTTCTTCTTCCTGTCGATCTTCTCGACGGTCGTCAGCGCGCACACGCCGATCGCCGTCAAGTTCGGCTATGGCCTCGTCATGGCGACCTGCCTCATCGCCTGGTTCGTCGGGGTCTCGCTGTTCATGACGACGCCGCGCATGCGGGCTGCCTTTTCGCGCGCCAGCCAGTGGATCGACCGCACCAGCGGCCTCGTCTTCATCGCGCTCGGCATCAAGCTCGCGACGGAAAAGGCCCACTGAGCCATGCGCGCCGCCCTCGTTCTCACCGGTCTCATTGCCGCGACCGCCGCCTCCGCGGCGGAGTGCCGGCAGGACCATGCGATCTATGCGGATCGAGACGGGGGCTATGAGCTGACCTTCCAGCCTGTCGGTTCGGATGCGGCCGCGACGAGCCATCACTTCAAGCTGAAGATCCTGGCAAGCGGCCTGGTGCTCGATGGCATCGTCATGCCCGGCGATCCTGCCCGTTCGAACGGCATGGTCATGCACGATTGCCCCGAGGGGGACGTGACAGGCGAGGAAATCGCCGCCTGCACCGTCTGGGAGGGTGTGATCTACGCGCTCGACGTGGCAGGCGAGGCCAACCTCGTGCCCGATCAAGGTGCCAAGGCGGCACAAAATCTGCTGTTCTCGGGCTTCGGCCCGTCGCTGCGCTATTCGGCGCTGTGGGAGCAGGGCAAGGCGAAGGTCGTGCCGCAGGATGTCTTCCGGCAAAAGGGATGTGCTGCATGAAGGAAGCCCCCGTTCTCCTCGTTACCGGCGGAAGCCGGGGCATCGGCGCCAGCGTGTGCCGCATGGCGGGCGCTGCTGGCTGGCAGGTCGCGGTGAACTATGTCGCGAACCTTGAGGCCGCCGAGGCCGTGGTGGCGGAGATCCAGGCGGCCGGCGGATCGGCCATCCCGGTTCAGGGCGATGTCGGAAGCGAGCTTGGCCTTGCCAATATCTTCTCGACCATCGATGGCACCTTCGGCCGGCTCGATGGGCTCGTGAACAATGCCGGCATCGTCGCCACGCCGCAGCGCGTCGACGAGATGTCGTCCGAGCGGCTGGAGCGCATGTTCGCCGTCAATGTCATGGGCTCGATCCGCTGCGCACAGGAAGCCGTGCGCCGCATGTCGACGCGCCATAGCGGCAAGGGCGGTTCGATCGTCAATCTGTCGTCCGTCGCGGCGCAATTGGGTGCGGCCGGGCAATATGTCGATTATGCCGCCAGCAAGGGGGCCATCGAGAGCTTTACCATCGGTCTCGCCCGCGAAGTCGCGGCGGAGGGCGTGCGCGTCAACCTCGTGCGCCCCGGCATCATCGACACGGAAATCCACGCCTCCGGCGGCCTGCCGGACCGTGCCCGCGACATGGCATCGCTCATCCCGATGCAGCGGCCGGGCACGGCGGACGAAGTCGCCCATTCCATTCTTTATCTTCTCTCCGACGCGGCATCCTATGTGACGGGTGCCGCCCTCAACGTCAGCGGCGGCCGCTAGGCCCCGTGCAGGAAGGACTTGTCATGGCATATGATCTCATCGTTATCGGTTCCGGCCCCGGCGGCTATGTCTGCGCCATCAAGGCGGCCCAGCTCGGCCTGAAGGTCGCGGTCGTCGAAAAGCGCGCCACCTATGGCGGCACCTGCCTCAATGTCGGCTGCATCCCCTCCAAGGCGCTGCTGCATGCTTCGGAGACCTACAGCCACGCCGCCCACGGCATGGAGGCACTTGGCATCGACGGCGTAAAGCCGACCCTCAACCTGCCGAAGATGATGGCGCACAAGGACGCGACGGTGAAGTCGAATGTCGACGGCGTCGCCTTCCTGTTCAAGAAGAACAAGATCGACGGCATCCAGGGCACCGGCAAGGTTCTCGGCGCCGGCAAGGTCTCCGTCACCAATGACAAGGGTGAGGAGCAGGTCCTCGAAACGAAGAACATCGTGATCGCCACCGGTTCCGACGTCGCCGGCATTCCGGGTGTCCCGGTCGAGATCGACGAGACCGTCATCGTCTCCTCGACGGGCGGTATCGCGCTCGAAAAGGTGCCGGGCCATCTGGTCGTCGTCGGCGGCGGCGTCATCGGCCTCGAGCTCGGATCGGTCTGGGCACGCCTCGGCGCCAAGGTCACGGTCGTCGAATATCTCGACACGATCCTCGGCGGCATGGACGGCGACGTTTCCAAGCAGTTCCAGCGCATGCTGGCCAAGCAGGGCATGGACTTCAAGCTCGGCGCCAAGGTGACGGGCGTCGAAAAGACGGGTTCGGGCGCCAAGGTGACCTTCGAACCGGTCAAGGGCGGCGAGGCCACCACCATCGACGCCGACGTCGTGCTGATCGCCACCGGCCGCAAACCCTACACCGAAGGCCTCGGCCTCAAGGAAGCCGGCGTGGCGCTCGACAATCGTGGCCGCGTCGAGATCGACAAGCATTTCCAGACAAACGTCCCCGGCATCTACGCGCTCGGCGACGTCGTGCGCGGCCCGATGCTCGCCCACAAGGCGGAAGACGAGGGTGTCGCTGTTGCCGAAATCCTCGCCGGCCAGGCCGGCCATGTGAACTACGACGTCATCCCCGGCGTCGTCTACACGCAGCCGGAAGTCGCCTCCGTCGGCAAGACCGAGGAAGAGCTGAAGGCCGCGGGCATTGCCTACAAGGCCGGCAAGTTCCCCTTCACAGCTAACGGCCGCGCCCGCGCCATGCTGGCGACCGACGGCTTCGTGAAGGTCCTCGCCGACAAGGACACCGACCGCGTTCTCGGCGTGCATATCGTCGGCTTCGGCGCCGGCGAGATGATCCACGAGGCAGCCGTGCTGATGGAGTTCGGCGGCTCCTCCGAAGATCTCGGCCGCACCTGCCACGCGCATCCGACCATGTCGGAAGCCGTCAAGGAAGCTGCGCTGGCGACGTTCTTCAAGCCGATCCATATGTAATCGGACGCCGAAGCGCGTTCGCTTCGGCTGGATAATCTACAGGCGGCTGCGACAACCAGCCGCCTGTTTTCGTTCTGCGAACCGGCGCAGCATGAAGGCCACAAAGGATGGTTTCATGTCTCCGGTATCGCGACCCGTTTCCCTGCCGCATCCGCTGCTCCCCACCGCCGACTGGGCGGACCGTTTCACGCTCGGCCTGCCGGTGGAGCACTTGACGGCGCGGGAGGCGGCGCGGCTGGCGCTGGAGCACCCGCCGGCCTGGGTGCGCAGGCTGATGGTGCTGCGCAACGCCATCGTGGCGCCCTTCGGGCTGAAGGGCGCGGCCGAGGAGGTGAGGAGCTCGGAGACGGAGATCGGCGGTTTTCCGGTGGTGAGCGCGACCGATGAGCGCGTCGTGCTGGGTTTCGACGACCGGCATCTCGATTTCCGCATCGTCATCGATGTGATGGCGGACCGGCCTTCGGGCCAGACCCTGAGCGTCATGACGCTCGTCCATCGCAACAACCTGTTCGGCCGGCTCTATCTCGCCACCGTCATGCCGTTCCATAAGCTGATCGTGCGCACCATGCTGTCCGGCATCGGCCGAAGGGCACAGACGTTCAGTTCACCGCGGTAACGGTAAAACCGCTCTTGCGCAGAAGTTCGACCACGCCTTCCGGGCCGGCGAGATGCAGCGCGCCGACGGCCATGAAGACGTTGCCGCCATCGAGGATCGGCGTCGCGCGCTCGGCCATGGTGTGGTTGCGATCGACGATGATGCGCTGCTCGAATTCGGCATAGGCGTCCGCGCCTTCACCCGGGGGTGCTGCGGCGCGCATCATCGGCATGATCATGCCGGTGTCGCCCGAGAGATAGAGCTGGCTCATCGTCTCGATGACGTCCTTCAGGCCGTCAACGCCGAGATCCACGGTCTGCACGAGACCCTTGATCTGCGGCTCGACGGCGAGTGAATCCAGCGCGGAAATCTGCTCGATCAGCGTTTCCAGGCCCTTCAGCACCTTGCCTTCGGCAAGCGCATTCTTGGCGAGCTGCTGGTCGAGGAAGGCGGCGCCGGCAGTCTTGCGGGCGATTTCGCAGGCGGGCAGCGCGACGAAGCTCATCAGCATCCAGGGTTTCATGCGGCCGACGGCGGCAAGCGACAGGCCGCGGCCTTTCAGTCCCTTCTCCAGCTTTTCCTTGTCCTCGGCGCTGAGGAAATCGGTGATCGACTTGCCGTCGGCGAACATGATGAGATCGGGACGCGCCATCATCGCGGCCCCCGCCTTCTTCTCGTCGGTGATCTCGTCGGATTCGACGATGACGGTCGCGGCCTTGTCATAGGCGGTGCGGGCGGCCTCAGGCATGGCGAGCACGCGCGGGTCCGTCACATGCATGGTGCCGAGTAGCCAGGAGGCGGGCTTTCCCTCCTTCTCGACCTTCCAGAAGATCGCCTTGCCGTTCGGCATGGCGTCGGCCTCGGCGCGCAGCTTGGCGTAGCCTGCCGGATCTTCCTGCTCGTATTTGGTCAGCAGGTTGTTGCCGGTGCATGTCGGCAGGTCTTCCGCCCGCGCCGGAGAGAGGCCGGTGAGCACGACGAGGAAGGAGAGAGCGATCAGCGCATGGATTGCGGCCATGAACCAGAGGCCGGCATCGGCCAACCGGTCGGCAAGTGCCAGGCGGCTCTTGTGAAGAAGGACTGTCATGGTCGAACTCCGTGCATTTTTCGCGGACCCTAGCCGCCTCATCCTCACAATCCCTTAACGGGATCAGGCGCGGGGATGCGCCCGGTCATATATTTCGAGCAATCGGGCCGAATCGACGCCGGTATAGACCTGTGTCGTCGAAAGGCTGGCGTGTCCGAGCAATTCCTGGATGGTGCGCAGGTCGCCGCCGCCTGCGAGCAGATGGGTGGCGAAGGAATGGCGCAGCGCATGCGGCGTGGCGCTGTCCGGCAGGCCGAGCGCGCCGCGCATCTTCTGCATCTCGCGCTGAATGATGGCCGGTTGCAGCGGCCCGCCGCGGGCGCCGCGAAAGAGCGGTTTGTCTTCGCCAAGCGGGAAGGGGCAGAGCTTGATGTAGTCCTCGACGCCTGACAGGGCCGGCGCGATGAGGGGCACGATGCGCGTCTTGTCGCCCTTGCCGGTAATGCGCAGCGAGGTAGGACTTCCGGTGAAATCGGACGGCGTCAGCGACAGGGCCTCGGAGATACGCAGGCCGCAGCCATAGAGAAGCGTGAGCACGGCGGCATTGCGCGCGCGGATCCACGGTTCCTCGGCCAGCTGTTCATGCGCGTCGACGACGGCGATGGCCTGGCGGTCGGAAAGCGGTTTCGGCAGGGATTTCGGCTGTTTGGGCGAGCGCACGGCCGTAGCACCTGCGGCATTGGCAAGGCCCTTGCGCTCGAGATGGCGCAGGAAGGAGCGCAGGCCGGCAAGGCCACGACCGAGCGTGCGGGCGCCGGCGCCATCGCGTCGGCGGGCGGCAAGAAAGCCGCGCAGGTCCGCCGGGCGCAGATTGCCGATATCCTTCAGGCGGGCGGGGGCTGCAAGGTGCTGCGTCAGGAAGGCGAGGAATTGGCGGGTGTCGCGCTCGTAGGCATCGAGCGTATGGCCGGCGAGACGGCGCTCGTCGGCCAGCGATGCAAGCCAGGCCTGCCGCTCGGCCAGGAGCGCGGGATCGGCGATGATGAGAAGTTCGGTCATGTCCTGCCTTCGCGATTTGCAGCAGGATCGACGATTTGCGTTAGGGTTTTGCTAACGTTCGACAAAAGGCTGGGCAAAGCGGTCAGCCTTCCTCTAGAGTCCGTCTGGTTCATCTCAACCAGGCGGACTCTAGATTTCTTTATTTTCGTTTGTCCTTTCGGGAAAACCGGTTCCCACTTTTCCCTGACAAACTCTAGACACGGTGGGCTGTATAGAGAACGCCTTCGTCACGAGGCCGGGTAAGATCATGCTGCTGCGTTCCATGTCCGCCGAAAACTATCGTTCGCTGCGCTCGATCCGCATGGATCTCGGGCGGGTGAACCTGTTCGTCGGCGAGAACGGGGCTGGAAAATCGAACCTCTACCGGTCGCTGCAACTGGTGCAGGCCGCCGTGCGCGGGACGTTTGCACAGGAGATCGCGGCGGAGGGCGGCATGGCCTCGGCGCTCTGGACCGGCAGACGGCGGGCGAACGAACCGGTGCGCATCCGTCTCGAAACCGAGCTTCTGGACGAGGAGCGGGCGATTACCTTCCGCTACCGCGTCGAGGCGGGGCTGCGGCCGCCGAAGGCCGCTGCCGGCTTTGCCTTCGAACCGCAGGTCAAGGCCGAGGAACTGACCATCGAGACCGGCCGCCGGCCCGTGACGGTGATGAAGCGCGCCGGCCCCGGTATCCTGGTACGCAACGAGACCGGGCGCATGGTCGAGCATCCCGAGCAGGCGATGACCTCGGAGACGGCCATGGCCCTGCTGGGCGATGCCGGGCATTATCCGGAAATCAGCACCTTCCGCCGCGCCGTCTCGCAATGGCGCTTCTTCCATGGCTTCCGTTCGGATCGCGATTCGGCGCTGCGCCAGCCCTGCCTTGCCGTCACCGCCCCGTTGCTCGATGAGAATGGAGCGAACATGGCGGCAGTCTTCGCCACGCTGACCTGGACGCGGGAGGACACCATCGATCTCGACCGCGCCGTGGCGGATGCTTTTGGCGGGGCGCGGCTCACCGTACCGAACCCGGAAGAGTTTGCCTCCTATGGCCTCGTTTTCCCGCAGTTCCCGCAGCGGGTCTTCCAGCCGCGCGAGCTGTCCGACGGGCAGATCCGTTTTCTGGCGCTCGCCGCAGCGCTCCTCTCCTACCGCACGCCGCCGCTGATCGCGCTCAACGAGCCGGAGGCGAGCCTCCATCCCGACATGCTGCCGCCGCTCGCCGAAATGATCGCGCGCGCCGCGCAGTCGAGTCAGCTGTGGATCGTCACCCATTCCGAGCGGCTGGCGCAGGAGGTGGAGACGCGTTGCGGTGTCAGGGCGAAACGCGTAGTGCGTCATGACGGCGCGACCTGGATCGACGGCATGCGGCTGACCGGCGCGATGGATGACGATGACGAATAACGGAGCCGCCATCTTTGCGGTTTTCTTCCCGCGGTCGTGGGGGCATGGTCGCGGTCCATGAGCAGCGATTCGACCAATCTTTTCGGCGACAGGCTTTTTGCGCGCACGGTGCCCGTCATGGTGCCGGTGCCGACGCCCGTGCCCTATTCTTATACGGTGCCGGAAGACATGGCCGTGCAGCCCGGTTCCATCGTGCAAGTGCCGCTGGGGCCGCGTCTTGTGCCGGGCGTCGTGTGGGATGGCGGCGATGACGGCAAGGTCGATCCGAAGAAGCTCAGACCGATCGAGAAGGTGTTCGACTGCCCGCCGCTTTCCAAGGAGATGCGCGATTTCCTCGACTGGGTTTCCGCCTATACGGTGACGCCGCCCGGCCTCGTCGCCCGCATGGCGCTGCGCGCGCCGACCGCTTTCGATCCCGAGCCGATGATCGAGGGGCTGCGCTTCACCGGCCACCGGCCGGAGCGGTTGACCAGCGCCCGTGAGCGCGTGCTGGAGATGGTCGAGGATGGCATTGCCTGGACGAAGTCGGGCCTTGCCCATGCTGCAGGCACATCGAGCAGCGTCATCGACGGGCTGATGAAGCAGGGCACGTTCGAAACCGTCTTCCTGCCGCCGCCGCCGGTGGTCGCGGCTCCCGATCCCGACTATGTCGCGCCCCGGCTCGAAGGGCCGCAGACCGACAGCGCGGCGGAACTGGTCGAGAGCGTGCAGAAGGGCATCTTCTCCGTCTCCCTGATCGACGGAATCACCGGTTCGGGCAAGACGGAGGTCTATTTCGAGGCGATCGCCGAGACGCTCCGGCGTGGCAAACAGGTGCTCATCCTGCTGCCGGAAATCGCGCTGACGGCGAGTTTCCTCGAGCGGTTCCAAGATCGCTTCGGCGCCAAGCCCGCCGAATGGCATTCCGATCTCGCGCCGCGCACCCGCGAGCGCGTGTGGCGGCAAGTGACGATGGGCGACGTGCGGGTGGTGGCGGGCGCGCGTTCGGCGCTTTTTCTGCCCTTCGAAAACCTCGGGCTTATCATCGTCGATGAAGAGCATGATCCGGCTTACAAACAGGAAGACCGCGTCTTCTACAATGCGCGCGACATGGCTGTGGTGCGCGCCCGCATCGGCGATTTCCCCGCTGTGCTGGTCTCGGCGACGCCGTCGGTCGAGAGCCGGGTCAACAGCGATGTCGGGCGCTATCGCAAGCTGCACCTGCCGACGCGCTACGGGGACGCGGCGCTGCCGGACCTGCATCTTGTCGATATGCGCCGCCATCCGCCGGCGCGCGGCGGATTCCTGTCGCCGATCCTGCTGCGCGGCATCCAGCGCACCATCGAGAAGGAAGAACAGGCGCTGCTCTTCCTCAACCGGCGCGGCTATGCGCCGCTGACGCTCTGCCGGGTCTGCGGCCATCGTTTTCAGTGCCCGCAATGTTCGAGTTGGCTGGTCGAGCACCGCTTTCGCGGGCAGATCCAGTGCCACCATTGCGGCTATGCCGAGCGCACGCCCGAAGCCTGCCCGGAATGCGGCACCTTCGATCATCTCGCCGCCTGCGGGCCGGGGGTGGAGCGCATCGCTGAGGAGGTGGAAAAACATTTTCCGGAGGCGCGCACCATCGTCCTCTCCTCCGATCTGATGGGCGTGAAGCGCCTCCGGCTGGAGCTGGAGGCGATTGCGCGCGGCGAGGCGGATATCGTCATCGGCACGCAGCTCGTCGCCAAAGGGCACAATTTCCCGCTGATGTCGCTGGTCGGCGTCGTCGATGCGGATCTCGGTCTGTCGAATGGCGATCCGCGTGCGGCAGAGCGCACCTTCCAGCTCTTGTCGCAGGTGACAGGCCGCGCGGGGCGCTCGGGCCTGAAGAGCCATGGCTTGATCCAGACTTATCAGCCGGCGCATCCGGTTATGCAGGCCATCGTCTCCGGTGATGCGCAGGCTTTTTACGATCGTGAGATCGGCGAGCGCGAAAAGGCGCTGCTGCCGCCGTTCGGCCGGCTCGCCTCGGTCATCGTCTCGGCCGACACCCGCAACGAGGCCGAAGCGCATGCGCGCGGTTTGCGGCAGGCGGCGCCGCAGGTCACCGGCATTTCCATTCTCGGGCCGGCGGAAGCACCGCTTGCGCTCGTGCGCGGCCGCCATCGGTTCCGCCTTTTGGTGCACGGCCGCAGAAACAGCGACATGCAGACGTTCCTTCGCACCATGCTGGCCAACGGGCCGAAGGAGCGCGCGTCGCTGCAGGTGCAGCTCGATATCGATCCGCAAAGTTTCCTGTGACGGGGCTTCCTGTGAGGGGCGTGGTTAACAAAGACTTGTGCGAACTCATGCCGTCCGCTTCTGCCCGTCCTGCGGCTGTGCGATAGAAGGCGGCGGGCCGTACTGGAGACAAGCCGAGATGGAATTCTACATCCCCACCGAAACCGGCGAGCTTCTCGCCTTTTGTGCGGCCATCGCCACAGGGCTCTTTGGCCTCTTCGGTTTTTTCGCTCCGGGGACTGTGCTGAAGCTAGCAGGATTGCAGCCGAAGGAAACCAGCCGGGAAGGGCTCGCCTTCGTGCGGTCGGCCGGCGGCTTCTATGCGGGGCTTGCCATCGTGGCGCTGCTGATGGCGCAGAGCTGGATCTATATGGCGATCGGCGGCGGTTTCGCCCTTGCCGCCTTCGGCCGTATTCTTTCGCTGATGTCGGACGGTTCGTTCAGCGCGAAGAATCTTCTGGTGCTTTGCGTCCAGGCCGTGCTTGCGGCGCTGCCGCTCGGCTATGCTTTCGGCTTCCTCTGAGAGAAAAACGCCATTTTCCGCTTCGCCTGCGCCAAAGCATAGTCCGCGCAGTCAACTTTTGCTCCGACTGTGGCCGACTTATGGCGCATTCCTGCGTCGGGCGTGTTGCGAGTCCCGGTTTCGTATGCTAGACGAACCGCGAATTCAGAAAAAACGGGCAAAAAAGCCTGTGGGAGCTGAAGAATACCGCAACGATTTCAGAAGCTTAGGACTGTGGCCCCGCTGCTGCCCCGCTTCTTGAATGAAAAAAGAGAAGCTTGTGCCCGTGGCAGACACATCCCAGCTCGTTTCCGGTGTTGCAGAAAGATACGCGTCTTCGCTTTTCGACCTCGCGCAGGAAGCTGGCTCCGCTGCCGCTGTCGGCGCCGATCTCGACCGTTTCCAGGCCCTGATCGATGAGAGCGAAGACCTGAAGCGGCTGATCGCCAGCCCCGTCTTCTCCGCCGAAGATCAGACCAAGGCCATTGCCGCCGTTGCCGCCAGGGTCGGTATCACGGGCCTCGTGGCAAACTTCCTCAAGGTGGTTGCGTCAAATCGCCGCCTGTTTGCCGTTCCCGGCATGATCAAGGCCTATCGCGTCATCGCGGCCCGTGCCCGCGGCGAAATCACGGCCGATGTGACCTCGGCCCATGCGCTGACCGCAGCGCAGGAAACTGAATTGAAGGCGGCGCTGAAAGGCGTCACCGGCAAAGACGTGGCGATCGCCGTCACCGTCGACCCGTCCATTCTCGGTGGTCTGATCGTCAAGGTGGGATCGCGCCAGATCGACACGTCCCTTCGCACCAAACTCTCTACTCTTAAGCTTGCACTGAAAGAGGTCGGCTGATGGATATCCGCGCCGCGGAAATTTCCGCAATTCTCAAAGATCAGATCAAAAACTTCGGCAAAGAGGCGGAAGTCTCTGAAGTCGGTCAGGTGCTGTCCGTCGGTGACGGTATCGCCCGCGTTTACGGCCTCGACAATGTCCAGGCCGGCGAAATGGTCGAATTCCCCGGTGGCATCCGTGGCATGGCCCTGAACCTGGAAAGCGACAACGTCGGTGTCGTTATCTTCGGTTCCGACCGTGACATCAAGGAAGGCGACACCGTCAAGCGTACCGGCGCCATCGTGGATGTTCCGGTCGGTCCGGAACTGCTCGGCCGCGTCGTCGACGCGCTCGGCAACCCGATCGACGGCAAGGGCCCGATCAATGCCAAGCAGCGCTCGCGCGTTGACGTCAAGGCTCCGGGCATCATTCCGCGTAAGTCGGTACATGAGCCGATGTCGACTGGCCTCAAGGCCATTGACGCCCTCATCCCGGTCGGCCGCGGCCAGCGCGAGCTGGTCATCGGCGACCGTCAGACCGGCAAGACCGCCATCATTCTGGACACGATCCTGAACCAGAAGGCCATCCACGACAACGGCCCGGACGCTGAGAAGCTGTACTGCGTCTACGTCGCTATCGGCCAGAAGCGTTCGACGGTTGCTCAGTTCGTGAAGGTTCTCGAAGAGCGCGGCGCTCTCCAGTACTCGATCATCGTTGCCGCAACGGCGTCCGACCCGGCGCCGATGCAGTACCTCGCACCGTTCGCCGGTTGCGCGATGGGCGAATACTTCCGTGACAACGGCAAGCACGCTCTCATCGGTTACGACGACCTTTCCAAGCAGGCCGTTTCCTACCGTCAGATGTCGCTGCTGCTGCGCCGCCCGCCGGGCCGCGAAGCTTATCCGGGCGACGTTTTCTACCTGCACTCGCGTCTCCTCGAGCGCGCTGCAAAGCTCAACGACGACATGGGCGCTGGCTCGCTGACGGCTCTGCCGGTCATCGAAACCCAGGGTAACGACGTTTCGGCGTTTATCCCGACCAACGTGATCTCGATCACCGACGGCCAGATCTTCCTTGAAACGGACCTGTTCTACCAGGGTATCCGCCCGGCCGTTAACGTCGGTCTGTCGGTTTCCCGCGTGGGCTCGGCCGCTCAGATCAAGGCGATGAAGCAGGTCGCCGGCTCGATCAAGGGTGAACTCGCCCAGTACCGCGAAATGGCAGCCTTCGCCCAGTTTGGCTCGGACCTCGACGCCGCAACGCAGCGCCTCTTGAACCGCGGTGCACGCCTGACCGAACTTCTGAAGCAGCCGCAGTTCTCGCCGCTGAAGACGGAAGAGCAGGTCGCGGTCATC
>NZ_JBLZPH010000036.1:0-1053 GCF_049199205.1 Shinella sp. M31
GTCGGGCTTGCGGATTCCGGTGACCGGCACATCTGGGAACTCTCCGGCGGCATGCGTCAACGGGTCGGCATAGCGCGGGCGCTCGCCGCCGAGCCGCGTTTCCTGTTGCTCGACGAGCCGCTCGGCGCGCTCGATGCGCTGACCCGCACGCGCATGCAGGACTTCCTGCTGCGCATCAAGGCCGAGAGCGGCGCAGGCGCCGTGCTCATCACCCACAGCATCGAGGAGGCGCTTTTGCTCGGCACGCGTATTGTCGTGCTCTCGCCCAATCCGGGCCGCCTGACCGCCGAGATCGAGGCCGGCTTCAATGCCGAGATCCTGAACGGCGCTTCGGTTGCCGACGTCAAGGCCTCGCCGATCTTCAAACGCATGCATGCCGGGCTGACCGGTCTCATCCACGCCGGCGAAGAGGAGCTTGCCGCATGACGCTTCTGAGTGAACTTAACGCCCTCGCGGGCGAAACGACCGATACGGCGCCGGCCCGCCGTACCCGCCCCCTCCCCATCGCCGTCATCTCCACGCTCACCGTCGGCGTCATCATCAGCCTCTGGGCGTTCGCCTCGGCCTACGCGCTGGTTTCACCGGTCTTCCTGCCCTCGCCGCGCCAGGTCGTCATCGCACTCTACAATCTCGTCGTGAAAGGGTTTGTCGATGCGACGCTGGCCGAACATGTCGGCGCAAGCCTTTACCGCATCTTCGGGGCGCTGATCGCCTCCATCCTGATCGGCATTCCCGCCGGCCTTGCCATCGGCACGAGCCGGGTCGGCCGCGGCATCCTCGATCCCATCGTCGAGTTCCTCCGCCCGCTTCCGCCGCTTGCCTATCTGCCGCTCGTCATCATCTGGGTCGGCATCGGCGAGGCTTCGAAGATCACGGTCATCGCGCTCTCCATGCTGCCCTCGATCATCCTGTCGACCTCGGCCGGCGTGCGCGCCGTCTCGAAGGACCATGTCAACGCGGCCCGCTCGCTCGGCGCGAGCAGGGCGCAGGTGCTGCGGGAGGTGGTCCTGCCAAGTGCCGTCCCCTCCATCCTGACCGGCATCCGCATCGCGC
>NZ_JBLZPH010000037.1:0-744 GCF_049199205.1 Shinella sp. M31
CACGCCGGCTTCGGTCTTGAGCTTTTCGACCAGCTCGGCGACCGACTTGACCTTGACGCCCGCCTTGCGGCCCGACGGCTCCTCGGTCTTCAGCACCTTGAGGCGCGGGCTCGTATCGACGCCGAAATCGGCAGGCGACTTCTTGTCGAGCGGCTTCTTCTTCGCCTTCATGATGTTCGGCAGCGAGGCGTAACGCGGCTCGTTCAAGCGAAGGTCCGTCGTCACGACCGCCGGAAGCTTCACCTCGATGGTCTGGAGGCCGCCGTCGACTTCGCGCGTCACCTGGGCAGAACCGGAACCGATCTCGACCTTGGAGGCGAAGGTCGCCTGTGCCCAGCCGAGCAGCGCCGACAGCATCTGGCCGGTCTGGTTGGAATCATCGTCGATCGCCTGCTTGCCGACGATGATGAGGCCCGGCTGTTCGGCATCAGCAACACCCTTGAGGATCTTGGCGACGGCGAGTGGCTCGACGGCGTCTTCCGTCTCGACCAGCACGGCGCGGTCGGCACCCATGGCGAGCGCGGTGCGCAGCGTCTCTTCGGCCTTCGCCGGACCGATCGACACCACGACCACTTCCTCGGCCTTGCCGGCTTCCTTCAGCCGCAGCGCTTCCTCGACCGAAATCTCGTCGAACGGGTTCATCGACATCTTGACGTTCGCAAGCTCGACGCCAGACCCATCCGACTTCACGCGGATCTTTACGTTGTAATCAACAACGCGCTTCACTGGGACCAAGATCTTCAT
>NZ_JBLZPH010000037.1:769-16240 GCF_049199205.1 Shinella sp. M31
GCGCTTCACTGGGACCAAGATCTTCATGGCTTCCTTCCTCACCAACTCGTTACATGCGGCCGCGCAGGGCTTCAGGATCGTAGGGCGATTCCGCGATCACCCGCGCCTTGCGGCGTTCGCCGAGGATCGGCACTTCCAGCTCCGTTCCAGGCGTGCCGAGCGCAACGGGCAGCAGGGCGAAGGCGATATCGTGCCCGACCGTATAGGCGTAGCTGCCGGAGGTAACGCGCCCGACAAGTTTGCCCTCGTGATAGACGCCCTCATGGATGAGCGAGCTCGCACCGTCCGTGTCGATGGCGATCGTCACGGAGCGTTGCTTGACGCCCTCCTGCTGCTGGCGCACGAGCGCCGCCTTACCGATGAAGTCGCCCTTGTCGAGCCGGATGAAGCGGTCAAGGCTGCTTTCCCACGCCGTCAGTTCGGGATTCATGTCGCGATACATGGCGCGGTAGGACTTTTCGAGACGAAGCGATTCCAGCGCATGATAGCCTATGAGGCGAAGGCCGTGCGGCTCACCCGCCGCGAGAATCGCCTGCAAGAGCTGCCGCTGGTAGGGCAGCGGATGATAGAGTTCCCAGCCAAGTTCGCCTTCATAATTGACACGCAACATGCGAACGTCAGTTGCCAGACCGACCGTGCCGGACTTGACGCCGAACCACGGGAACGCCTCGTTGGAAAGGTCTATCTCGGTCAGGCCCTGCAACACGTCGCGCGCCTTCGGCCCGACGACGGTAAAACAACCGCGTTCGTTGGTGACATTACGCAGCTGCACGCTGCCGTCCTTCGGCAAAAGCTTCGACAGGTCGTCAAAATTCCAGCGTTCGGCACGCGGTGTCGAGATCAGGTAGAAGCTGCCGTCTTCAAGGCGCGCCACGACATACTCCGCCTGCACGCCACCGTTCTTCGTCAGGTGATGGCTGAGGTTGACGCGGCCGGCCTTCGGCAGGCGGTTGGCAAGGATGCCGTCGAGCCAGGCTTCGGCACCGGGGCCGGAGACTTCGAACTTCGTCATCGGGGTCATCTCGACGAGTCCGACCGTCTCGCGCACCGCCCGCACCTCTTCGGCCACGTAATGGCCCTTCTGCGTCCAGCGCCAGCTATACTGGTCCTTAGCTTCCACACCCTCAGGCGCAAACCAGTTCGGCACTTCCCAGCCGTTCAGAACGCCCCAGACGGCACCGCGCTGCGACAGGATATCGTAGGAGGGCGCGGTCTTCTGCGGGCGGGCAGCAGGCATGTCCTGACCGGGATAGTGCAACTCCGCATGCGTACCCCAGCTCTCCTTGACCTTTTGGCGCGTCCATTCCTTGTTGGCATAGGCGCCGAAACGACGCGGATCGAGTTCCGACGTATCGAGACTGTTGGCACCCTCGACGATGCGTTCGGAGAGATAGTAGCCGATCGCCCCGCCCCACAGGATGCCGCCGGGAACACCCTCGGCGATCCAGACATTTTCCAACCCCCAGGCCGGGCCGACGAGCGGCAGTTCGTCCGCCGTCATCTGGAAGGGGCCGCGAACATTCGCCTTGATGCCGACGCGGCCGAGTGCGGGCACCATTTCCATGGCAGCCTCCCAGTTCCAGGCTACCGCGTCGAAATCTTCCTCCACGAGATCGGCACCGAACCATTCCGGGACGCCGTTTTCCGCGAAAAGCTTGAGGTGCTCAGTCTTTTCATAGGGACCGAACATCAGGCCGTCGCCCTCCTCGCGCAGATAGCCTTCGAAACCTTCATCGCGCAGGATCGGCATTTCCGGCAGCCCCTGACGCTTGCGCTCGATGATCTCCGGCACGGCGTCGGTGATCCAGTACTGGTGAAGGATCGGGATCGCAGGGATTTCCAGGCCAAGCATGGCGCCCGTCTGGCGCGCGTAGTTGCCGGTCGCCGAAATGATGTGCTCGCAGATGATCTCGCCATTGTTGGTGATGATCTTCCATTCGCCGTTGGCGAGACGCTCGAAACCCTTCACCTCGGTGTTGAGATAGATCTTCGCACCGCGGTCGCGTGCGCCCTTTGCCATGGCCTGCGTAACGTCTGCAGGGGCGATGTGGCCGTCATCGGGATGGTAGAGCGCAGCCAGCATATCCTTGTTGTTTTCGAGCAACGGCCAGAGCGCGCGCGCTTCCTGCGGCGTCACCAGTTCGGCGCGGATGCCCTGAACGGCGGCAACGCTCATATAGCTCTTGTATTCGTCGAGGCGGTCGCGCGTGTTGGCGATGCGCAGCTGACCGCATTTGTGCCATCCGACATGCTGGCCGGTTTCAGCCTCGAGGCCTTCATAGATCTCGATGGTCTTGGCAATCATGCGGCCGATATTGATACTGCGTGCATAGGAGGGGATGAGACCGGCAGCATGCCAGGTCGAACCGGCAGTGAGCTGCGTGCGCTCCAGAAGCGCGACATCCGTCCAGCCGCGCTTGGTGAGACCGTAGAGAATGGCGGCGCCGACGCAGCCACCGCCGATAACGACGGCGCGAGCATGAGTTTGCATAAAAAGGTTCCCTCGAATTGGTTTTCACCAACCTACAAACGCCCTTTCGGCCTGTAATCTTGCTAAAAATTGCCGAGGGGCATAACCTCAGATTATGCACAGACTCCGTTCCCTCATCCCGTCCGCCAACTACCTCTTCTGCTTCGAAGCCGCAGCCCGAAGGCGCAGTTTTACGGCTGCCGCACAGGAGTTGAATGTCAGTCAGCCGGCCGTCAGCAAGACCATCCGCCTCCTGGAAGAGGCGACCGGGCTAAAGCTCTTTCGCCGCGAACATACACGGCTGGAACTGACGGCAGAGGGGCAGCGGCTCTACAAGGAGACGCAGGAAGCCTTCGACCATCTGCACATGGTGATCTCGTCGCTACAGAAAAAACACTCCAATGATGTGGTGCGTGTTTCCTTCTCCGCATCGTTCGTGCAGCTGTGGCTTCTGCCGCGACTGAAGGACTTCAAGGCCAAGCACCCAGATGTTTCGCTGCGCATCGAAGAAAGCAGCCGCGACGATCAGGATTTGGTGGAAGAGGATATCGATCTTTCCGCTCGCCTCGGCAACGGCAAGTGGCCGGGTATCCATTCCTGGCGTTTTGTGACGGAAGAAGTGCTGCCGGTATGCAGCCCGGACTATCTGAGGGACCACGGGCCAATCCATGAGCCGGCCGATCTCCTTCAGCATACGCTGCTGAACTTCGAGGAAAGGCACCGCACCCGTCTTGGCTGGCGCGAATGGCTGGAGCGCCACGCGGTTCCGGTTGCCCGCCTGAAGCAGGATTTCGTCTTCACCGATGCGCTCGGCTCCATCGAAGCGGCGGTGCTTGGCCAGGGTATCGCGCTTGGCTGGAAACATCTCGTTCACGACCATATAAGGGCCGGACGACTGGTTCTCCCGTTGCAGGAATCCTATCGGTCGGGGCACGCGATCCACATCATCATGCCGGCACAGCGCCCGCCGAAACGCGGGACGGAGCTTTTTCGCGACTGGCTGATCGAGCAGGACGCCGACGCCGGCATTCTCCAGCCCATGGGAAACAATGATGCCGGCTAAAACCTTTCACCCACGAAATGGGCGGCTTGGGCGCCCGCTTCGTAATAGAGCTCTTTCAGTGGACGCAGGGCCGGCTCCTTCGGATCGCTGAGCGGCAAGGGCAGTTCGGCTTCGGTCTTCTCGCATAGGACCAACTGCGCCAGCGTGCGCCCGAACACGGTGCCCGGCGCGATACCGCGGCCGTTGTAGCCGGAAAAGCCGACCACCTTGTCGGCAAAGCGATGGAAGCGCGGCAGGGCATTGTCCGTCATGCCGATCTTGCCGAACCATTCACATTCGAATTCGACGGAACCAAGCTGGGGGAAGAGCCTTTTCAGAGCGCGTTTCGCCCAGGCGACGTGGATAGCGCGGCCGGTATTGCGCAGCGCGCCGACACTGCCGAAAATGAGCCTTCCAGCCTGATCCATGCGGAAGGACGACAAAATCTCCTTCGTGTCCCAGACGCCTTCGCGCCCCGGCAGGATCGACGACAGGAGGTCCGGCGACAGTGGCTGCGTTGCTAAATTGAAATACGGCAGATGCACCTGCTCGCGACGAACATCGCTCCAGGGGCCAGTGCTGTAGGCATCCGTCGAGACGATTACCCACGGCGCAGTGATGGAACCACGGTCGGTACGCACCCTCCAGCCATCCCCGGAACGTTCGCAGGCGACAACGCGCGAACCGGTGTGGATATCAGCGCCTGCAGCAATCGCGGCCTTTGCCAGACCGCGCACATAGGCGAGCGGCTGCAAAGTCCCTGCCCGCATGTCGAGCAGCGATCCGGCATAGGCCCGGCTTCCGACGCGGCGCGCCGTCTCCGCCGCGTCGAGAAGCATGACGGGTGCGCCGCGTTTTTGCCACTGGCTCGCCCGTTCCGTGATCTCCTTTAGGCCTTCGGCACCCACCGCGCAGTGCAATGTCCCCTTGCGCTCCAGCTCGCAGGCAATGCCGTGTTTTTCGATGAGGTCCATGACCAGCCGTGGTGCATTGCCCAACATATCGAGTAGACGTTCGCCGTGGATATCGCCGAGCGCACCGGGCAAATCGTCCGGCATCACCCACATGCCGGCATTGATCAGCCCGACATTGCGACCGGCCCCGCCAAAGCCGATGTCCGCCCCTTCGAGCACGACCGCGCGGCGTCCTGCCTCGGCCAGATGGAGGGCCGCGGAAATCCCGGTAAACCCGCCGCCGACGATGACGACCTCTGCCTGCTGATCGCCCATCAACGGCTGTGTCGCCGGAGCAGGCGGCGCCGTTTTTTCCCAAAGTCCGTGGGAGTGCGGGTCGTTCAGCATGGTCTCGGTCCTTCCAGGTCCTTGCTACTTCTGATTTTTTGGCTGACCGAAGACATAGTCTGCCACCTTCGGCAGGAAGATGTCGGACCGATATGTCTTCGGCTTTTCGCCAACGGAGCTGCCAGTGTTGAGAATGCCCGCCTGATAATCGTCGGCAAAGAGGCTGTAGGGGTAGGGCGCTTCGGTGGCGCTGGCTGCATCGAGCGCGGCGCGTTGGTCGGCGGCTAGCTCGAAATCGAGTGCCGCCATATTGTCTTCGAGTTGCTCGAGCTTGCTCGCCCCGACGATCGCAGCAGCAACGCCCGGGCGATTGATGACCCAGTTGAGCGCCACCTGCGCCATGCTGCGTCCCACCTCCGCAGCCGTTTTCTCGAGAGTGGCGACAATGCGGGCATTGCGTTCATTGAACAGACCGAGACCAGTGCCGGAAGCATCGAGCGCAAGGCGCCCCGCCTGTGCGCCGGAGCGGTACTTGCCGGAAAGCAGCCCCATGGCGAGCGGGCTCCAGGCGGTAATGCCAAGCCCGAGCGTTTCGGCAAGCGGTACGAATTCGTGCTCGATGCTGCGTTCGACCAACGAGTAAGGAAGCTGCAGACTGATCGGCGTGGTCAGCGCATGGGCTTCCGCCCAGGTCTGCGCCCGCGCCGCATACCAGCCTGGCACGTCGGACAAGCCCGCATAGCGGATCTTGCCGGCGCGCACGAGATCATCGAGCGTGCGCATCACCTCTTCCACCGGGGTCATGCGGTCCCAGGTGTGCAGGAGATAGAGGTCGATGTAATCCGTCTTCAACCGCCGCAGCGAAGCCTCGACCGCGCGCATGATGTTCTTGCGCCCATTGCCGCCAGCATTCGGATTTCCGGGTGAGAGGTTGTTGGAGAACTTCGTCGCGATGACCACCTGGTCGCGAAGCCCGGCATCGGCAACGAAACTGCCGACGAGGCTCTCGCTCATGCCTCCCGCATAGGAATCCGCTGTGTCTATGAAGTTGCCGCCCGCCTCGACATAGCGATTGAAGATCGCGCGGGCCGTCGCCTCGTCACTGCCCCAGGAGCCGCCAATGCCGCGGATACCCGCATTGCCGAACGTCATGGTGCCGAGCGCAAGGCGGCTTACCCGCAATCCCGATCGGCCTAGAAGATAGTAATGATCGAGCGACATCGTCGGTCCTTCATTGTGCGTGAAACACCTGCGCTACATCGCGCCCATATAGGGGCGGCGCGCGGTGCTCTGCTGCACATAGTTGATCATGGTGATGAAGTCGAAGACCGGTCGGCCGGTCGCTGCCTGCACGGCATGGGCATAGGGCGGCAGGTCACTGCACTCAAGCAGAATGGAGCGGACATCGGGATTGTCCTCCACGAGACGCCGGGCAACCTCCGTCACTTCCCGCTCGATCGCAGCGGAATCCAGCGTTCCGCGCTCTTCCAGAATGGCCTCGCGAAACTCCGCCTGCCCTTCCATACCGGCAACGGCAAGAGGAACGTGGTCAGCGACGTTGCAGGCGGCAAAGTGGCGTTGGGTCAATCGCGTGGCATTGGCGGTAATGACGCCGACCCGCCCACCGCACAGAGCATGCATGAACGGAATCTGCATAAGGCTCGAAAGGAAAACTGGAATTTCGACAGCGGCCGCAACTTCTTCCTGAAAATAGGCCATGAAACCGCAGGCGCCCGTGATTGCCTTGACGCCCCGATTCTGCAGCTCGACGGCAGCCTCGATGAAGACCTCCTTCAGGGCGGGATCGCGCTGATTGAGCAGGCGGTCGATCGAGGCACCCCGTACTTCCTGGAAGCGCACGGGATAGTCATAGGTCGTCGCATTGCCGACATTGCCGGGAACGCAGGGATAGGCGGCATCGAGGATCAGGATGCCGATCTGCTCACCGTACCACGACTGCGTCTTCCGCGTGACCGTATAAACAGTCATCGTTGTTCTCTCCGATTTCCATGTCAGGGAAATGCGGGAGAGCTCCCTCTCCCGCAGTATTGGTTCGTTACTCGACGAGGCGCGGTGCGCCCGTATCGGCGGACGTGCCATCCAGGCCGTAGGACTTGAGGATGGTGACGATCGTGCCGTCCGCATGCATTTCGGCAATCGCGGCATCCAGCGCAACGCCGAATTCCTTGGCGTTCAGCGAATAGGGGAAAGCTGCCTGCGCGGCTTCCTTCGTCGCCTTCACACGCTCGTCCGGAGCAGCGACGTTGACTTTCACGTCGCCAAGCGCGCCCTTCTGTGCCGCGACGACGCCGGTCGAATACCCGTCGACCGCGACGTCGATGCGGCCCGACGACAGATCCTGCTGCATGTTGACGGAGTTCGGATAGAGTTTCAGCGATCCGCCGAGCATCGCCTTCAAGTCGGCGACCCAGAGATAACCCTGCACCGTACCGACCTGCTTGCCTTCGAGGTCGGAAACGTTCTTGAAGCCTTCCTTCGAATAGATGCCCATCTGGTCGGTGTAGAGTGGAGCGGAAAGGCTCATCACCTTCGCGCGCTCCGCCGTGCGGTACCAGTCGCCGGTGGTGATATCGGCCTGGCCGGACAGGACATACTGGATAGCCGCCGCCGGATCGACCGCAACGGCCTTGACCTTCAAGCATTCACGCTTGGCGAATTCCGCGGCGATGTCACCGTCGATGCCCTTCATGTTACCGCTATCGTCGACGAAGGAATGAGGAACATAGGTGGTGACCGCGACGGTCAGTGTGCCCGCCTCGACCGTGGTGAACTGATGCTTCGGCGTGCACTCCTGGGCGGATGCGGCCCCGACCGACAGGGCCAGACCGGCAATGCCGGCAAGGAGGAACTGCGTGGTGGTTGTGGTTCTCGGCATGCAGGTATCCTTTCAGCTTGGTTTCAACGTTGCGCGTAGAGACCGGCACGCTTTTCGACATGATTGACGAGAAGCGCGGCGGGAATGGAAATGGCGGCGTAGAGCACCCCTGCGGCAAGCAGCGCAGGAAAGTAGCGGAAGGTGGTCGAACCGATCTCGTAGGCGCGGCTCACCAGCTCTGGTAATGCAATGGTGAAGCAGAGCGACGTACCTTGGAAAATCAGGATGGAAAAACCGAGCAGCGCGGGAAGCGCCACCCGAAGACCCTGCGGCAGGAGCACGTAGCGCAGCTCGTCGAACCGGTTAAGGCCAAGTGCTTCGGCTGCCTCCCGCTGGCCATGCGCGACAGACTGCAGGCTGGCACGAATGATCTCGCTGGTATAGGCGCCAGTGTTCCAGGCGAGGGCGATAATCGCGGCCGAGAAGGAGCCGAGCGTCAATCCGGTCGTCGGCAGACCGAAATAGATGAACTGCAGAAGCACCAGCGCCGGTGCGCCGCGCCCAACCTCGACGAGAAAGAGGCTGACACCTTTCAGCACGCGGTTCTTGGCGAGAACGCCCAACGCCAGGAGAAGCCCAAAAGGAATGCCGATCAGCAGGCTGAGGGCCGTTACCTGGAGGCTGATGGAGAGGCCGCCCAGAAGGTCCGGCAGCCAGGCGGAGATTTCGTCTTGGGTCGGAAACATCAGCGTGCCACCTTTGCCCGGAGATAACCGTCTGCGACGCGCGAAAGCCAGGCGATCGGCAGGCTCAGGAGCACGTAGAACAGCCCGACCAGCGCGAAAACTTCGAGACCGCGGAACGTCAGCTGCGAAAGCTGGTTGCCCTGGTAGGCAAGCTCCGCCACGCCGATGGTGGAGGCAACCGCAGTCTCCTTCATGAGGCCGATCAGATAGCTCGCCGCCGACGGCAGCGCGACGCGGAAGGCCTGTGGCGCAACGATATCGCGGAAGATCGACCAGCGGCCGAGATCGAGCGCCGCGGAGGCCTCCCATTGACCGAAGTGGATGGAAGCGACGGCACCGCGGTAGATTTCCGCCATGTTCGCGGCTGCGATCAGCCCGAGGCCCATCAGAGCGGCATTGAAGGGGCTGATCGGCATCACGCCCATGCCAAGGCCGAAGAAGATGATGAAGAGCCAGAGGATCGGCGGAATGGCGCGCACGATCTGGATAGCAGTCATGGCAAGGAAACGGAGCGGCCAGAGGCGGCTTTGGCGCGCCGCAAGCAGCGGGACAGCAAGCACAGCACCGATGAGAAACGCGCCAGCCGTAAGTGCGACCGTCCAGGTCAGACCTCGCAGGAGCGGCAGAAGGTCCGTCGCGCTCATCGGTCGTGTACCGCACGAAGGAAACGCTTTGTGCGTTCCTGTTGCGGATTGCGCATAACGTCCTTGGACGGCCCCTTCTCCACGATATGTCCGTCGGCCATGATCATGACCGTATCGGAAACGTTCTCGGCAAACCCCATCTCGTGGGTGACGACGATCATCGTCATGCCGGTCTCTGCCAGTTCCCGCATGACAGCGAGAACCTCAAGCCCAAGCTCTGGATCAAGCGCCGAGGTCGGCTCGTCGAAAAGCATGATCTCCGGGTCGAGGGCAAGAGAGCGCGCGATGGCGATGCGCTGCTGCTGACCACCGGAACAGCGAGCTGGGAAC
Organism: Shinella sp. M31; assembly: GCF_049199205.1. Classification (NCBI taxonomy): domain Bacteria; kingdom Pseudomonadati; phylum Pseudomonadota; class Alphaproteobacteria; order Hyphomicrobiales; family Rhizobiaceae; genus Shinella; species Shinella sp. M31. Next base: position 10,079 of record NZ_JBLZPH010000037.1, read on the forward strand.
TGGGCCGCCTTGTCCGCAAGCCCGACCCGCTTGAGGAGTTGCATGGAGCGCTCGTCCGCCTCCGCACGGCTGCGGCCCAAGACGCGTTCCTGCGCCAGGCTGACATTGCGCAGGACCGACATATGCGGGAAGAGATTGAAGGACTGGAACACCATGCCGACCCGCCGGCGGAGGCCGGAAAGCTCCGACCGCGCGACCGGACGGGCAGCGTCGATCGTCATCGAGCCGATCGTTATGATGCCGCCATCCGGCGGCTCGAGATAGTTGATGCAACGCAGCAGCGTACTCTTGCCGGAGCCGCTCGGCCCGATGATGGCGAGCACCTCGCCAGAACGCACATCGAGATCGATGCCATCGAGAACGATATGGCTGCCGTAATGCTTGCTGAGAGACTTGAGGCGGATGAGGACGTCGGTCGAGGCTGGCATCATCGCAGGCTGCACCCTGCCATGCAGCCGATCATCTTCCCGCAGATAAAGGATGGCACCATCCATATCATCGTGACCCCCCAATAGTCAGCACTCCGCGCGCCGCCTTTGCGGGCTGGTTATCGCCTGAGCTGCCTGGTTATGATTTGGCCGTCGGAATTTCCGCTTCCGGCCCTGTTCCCGTCGTTATTGAGAGAATGTTAGCATTCTGCCGCGCGCTGAGCAGGGCGAAAAAATTGCCTCCCCACCAAACCTGAAGTTATGCGACTGGCGACGGGGCTTTTGCGGGGAGGATACGAGCTTAGGCGCGATTGGAGGAAGCGCTCGGCGGCGATGGGTCTCCACTCCAAAGGGTCTCAATATTCCGTCGGCACGGTCAGCAACTCGGCAGGAGGGCCGTCGAGGAAGCTTCGCACCGTCGGGGGCAATTGCCGCGCGTTCAGCGGCAGCACACCGCAGCGGGACAGTGTCGCACGAAGATTGGGTTTCGGACCGAGGTGGCGCCAGATCATGCGCGAGGCATAGGGCAGGTTTCCCTGCCGCCATGCGACGCCGAGGGTGACGCCGCGCAGATACACGCGTTGGTGCGCCGCCTCGAAGGGAATGAGGATGGTCTGCGACAACATCGGATTCACCCCGAGGCTGCGTTCGGTGATGAAGATGCGGTTGCGCCAGAAGGCGGCGAGGCCGGTATATTTCGAATCCTGGCGAATCTCGCTGTCGCTGTCGCGAATGCGCTCCATGGACTTCACGCGCATTTCGCCATGCTCCTCGTAAATCCGGCTCAACGAGCAGATCACGAGATCGGGCCAGGAGGGGGAGCGATGATAGGTCTGGAAATAGCCGGTGTGCCTGCGAAGCGCCTCGATGTCACCCGGGAACCCTTCGAGCAGACCGGCCCGTACCGCAACCGGTGGCTCCAGCTTCTGCAGGCGTTGGCGGAAAATCGCCGGGGGCAGCGCGAAATCGCCGGCCGCCAAGCCGAAATAGCCTGCAATACGCGCGAGGTTATACGCGGACGGTTGGGTGTCACCATTGATATAGCGGTTGAATTGCTGACGGTTGATCGCGACCTGCCGGCAGATATGCGAAATCGAGCGTTGCGTGGCGCAGGCCGACTTCAGGTTTTCCAGAAAATTCTCCACGCGCCCATCCGATTGCCATAGCTTAAACTCGCTTAAAATAGCATCAACCTGCGAAATTGCGCAACGATGGCGCAACGCTAGGCTCGGGTCCGACAACACCATAATGGGGACCACGAAAATGTCAGACCTCGGCAAGACTCCCAGTGCAACCATGCCCGCCGGCGCACTCAACCGTCGCGAATTCCTGGGCGCCGCCGCTGCCTTCGGCGCTGCGATGACGCTGAGCCCAGGTGGCATCCTGATGCCGACATCCGCCCTTGCGGCCGATGAACCGAAACGAGGCGGCAATCTCAAGCTCGGCATGAACGGCGGCGCAACCAGCGATACGCTAGACCCTGCGGGTTACAGCGCCTCCGTCCTCTTCGTCGTCGGGCGTCTGTGGGGCGACACATTGGTCGAATCCGATCCGAAAACCGGCGCGGCGCTCCCCTCCCTCGCCACCAGTTGGGAACCCTCGGCGGATGCTTCCGTCTGGACGCTCAAGCTGCGCGACGACGTCTCCTTCCACGACGGGACCAAAATGACGGTCACCGACGTCGTCGCCACGCTGAAGCGCCACGCGGATGCCAACTCGAAATCCGGCGCACTCGGCCTTCTCTCCTCCATCAAGACCATTGAGGAGAAGGCGGGCGATCTGGTCCTGACGCTCTCGGAGGGCAATGCCGACCTGCCGCTGCTTTTGACCGATTATCACCTGATCATCCAACCCAAGGGTGGGGTGGAAAATCCCAATGCAGCGATTGGCACCGGGCCCTATGTGCTGAAGAGTTTTGAAGCCGGCGTGCGCGCGACCTTCGAAAAGAACACCGGTGACTGGCGTTCGGACCGCGGTTTCGTCGACAGCGTCGAAATCATCGTGATGAACGACACGACGGCCCGCATCGCCGCTCTTTCCTCCGGGCAGGTGCACTTCATCAACACCATCGACCCCAAGACCGTGCCATTGCTGGAGCGCGCACCAACGGTGGAGATCGTTCGCAACGCCGGCAAGGGCTTCTACGCCTTCCTGATGCATTGCGACACCGCGCCGTTCGACAACAACGACCTCAGGCTCGCCTTGAAATATGCCATCGACCGGCAGGCGATCCTCGACAAGGTACTCGGCGGCTACGGCACCATCGGCAACGATTACCCAGTGAATGGCAACTATGCGCTGGCTCCGGACGATATCGAGCAGCGGACCTACGATCCCGACAAGGCCGCATTCCACTTCAAGAAGTCCGGACATGAGGGTTCCGTTCTGCTGCGCACCTCCAGCGCCGCCTTCCCCGGCGCCGTCGACGCCGGCGTGCTCTTCCAGGAAAGCGCCAAGAAAGCAGGCATCGACATCGAGGTGCGGCGTGAACCGGAAGACGGCTACTGGACGAATGTCTGGAACGCCCAGCCCTTCTGCGCCACCTATTGGGGCGGCCGCCCGACACAGGATTCGCGCTACTCGACCTCCTACCTCTCGACAGCGGAATGGAACGACACCCGTTTCAAGCGCGAGGATTTCGACAAGCTGGTGCTGCAGGCGCGCTCCGAGCTCGACGACGCCAAGCGCAAGGCTCTCTATCGCACCATGGCACTAATGGTGCGAGACGAGGGCGGCCTGATCCTGCCGGTCTTCAACGACTATGTCATGGCGCAGAGCAAGAGCGTGAAAGGCTATGTCAACGACATCGGCAACGACATGTCGAACGGCTATATCGGCAGCCGCGTCTGGCTCGACGCGTAAGCTGAGCAACCCAGTTCCCCATAGGACTTCGGAGCGTTTGCACTGCAAACGCTCCCGAATGGAGTATCCAGAACCATGTCCGGCAAACGCCCCTTCACCATCATCGAGAACGAATGGATCACGCTTGCCGACGGCACGCGCCTCGCCGCCCGCATCTGGATGCCGGAGAATGCGAAAAACGATTCGGTGCCCGCCGTTTTCGAATTTCTGCCCTACCGCAAGCATGACGGAACCTGCCTGCGCGACGATTCCACCTATCCGGAATTCGCAGCCGCCGGCATTGCGGGTGTGCGTGTCGATATCAGGGGCTCTGGCGAGTCCGACGGCATCATCGATGGCGAATATACCCCGCTGGAGCTGGCAAACGCCTGCGAACTCATCGCCTGGATCGCCGCCCAGCCCTGGTCAAACGGTTCCGTCGGCATGATGGGCATTTCCTGGGGCGGTTTCAACTGCCTGCAGGTCGCAGCCCTGAGGCCGCCCGCGCTGAAAGCCGTCATTTCCATCGCCTCGACCGTCGATCGCTACAATGACGACATCCACTACAAGAACGGCACACATCTTTCCGCCCAGCTTTCCTGGGCCGCGACCATGCTGGCCTATCAGTCGCGCTCGCCGGACCCCGCACTTGTCGGTGACCGCTGGCGCGAGATGTGGCTCGAGCGGCTGGAAAAAGAGCCCTATTTCATGGAGGAGTGGCTGACACATCAGCGCCGAGACGCCTTCTGGAAACACGGCTCCATCAGTGAGAATTTCAGCGACGTAGAGATTCCGGCCATCATTATTGCCGGGTGGGCGGACGGTTACCGCAACACGCCTTTGAAGGCGGTGGAAGGCCTCGGCGACAAGACCAAAGCCTTGATCGGGCCTTGGGTGCATAAATATCCGCATTTCGCCTGGCCGAAGCCGCGCGCCGACTTCCTTGGTGAGGCGATCCGATGGTGGAACCGGTGGCTGCGCGGCGAGGAGAACGGCATCGAAACCATGCCGCAGGTGCGCGCCTATATCTTGGACGATATCCGCCCTGCCCCTCGGCGTGATTTCGACAACGGCTTCTGGATCGGCAAGCAGAGTTGGAGTGAACCGGAGGCAGCGCATTTCTACGTCGATCGGTTCGGCACGCTGAATCCTGGAAACCCGACCCCCGGCGCCCACGGACATGACCGCTATATCCGCTCACCGCTCGACACCGGCACGGCATCGGGAGAATTCTTCACCCTCAAGCCCGACGCGGAAATGGCGCTCGACCAACGCGGAGATGACGCCGGCTCGATGGTCTTGGAAACGGCCGTGCTCGAAGAAGATACCGATATTCTCGGCCGCCCGGTGCTGACGGTCGAGGTCGCCTGCGATGGCGATTGGGCCAATCTCTGCGCGCGCCTTGTTGACGTACACCCCGATGGCACCGCGACGCGTGTGTCGTTCGGTGTATTGAACCTCGCCCATCGCGATGGATACGAAAATCCGAGAGCCATTCCCCGGAACGAAAAGACCAAAATCCGCATCGAACTCGATGCTTGCGGCTATCGGTTCCGTACAGGCCACCGCATCCGCCTGTCGATCTCGACCGCCTATTGGCCGATGATCCTGCCTGCGCCGACGGATCTCGGTGTAACACTCGATCTCGCCTCGCTCAGCCTGGCGCTTCCAAAACTCGGCACACACGAGAAGATCACCGTCAAGGAACCCGAAAATCCCAACCCGCTGCCGAACTATACCGAGCATACACCCGGTACGACGCGGCGCTGGGTGACGAAGGATATGACGGCCAACCGCACCGACTATCACATCCACGAAGACACCGGGCTTTCAGAGCGTCCCGGCACGGGTCTCTCGACCCGTCAGGTGCGCGAGGAAATATGGTCGATCAGCCCGGACGATCCGCTGTCGATGAACGGTCAGTCCACCTGGACCTGCGACATGCAGCGCGCCGGCTGGTTCCTGCGAACCATCTCTACCACCCACCTCTCCTGCACTGCGGAGGAATGGGTCACGACCGCCGAACTCGTCGCCTACGAGGACGAAAACGAAGTCTTCCGCAAGACATTCGAAAAGCGTGTTCCCCGCGACTTCATGTAAGGGTGATGGTTTAAAGTTCCTCGGAGGGAAAATTTTCCCTCCGAGGAACTCGGTCGATTATTTTCCGCCCCGACGTTCGTGATAGCGCGGCAGTTCCTGGCAGCCACAGAGGCCGTCGTTTAGCGGCGACACACGCTCAGCCGTATATTTGGTCAGCACATTCCTTGTGACGCCGGCTGCGACAGGCCGCAGTCCCGCCCGGATACCGGTTCGCCATCCAATTCGCCCAAGCAGCAATGACAGCGGTCAGCCAATGTAGGTCGTCTTTGGCCAGAAGGCCGTCCTTGCTCGCATCACCGGCTTGAGCATTGCGAAGGCGTTTTTGATGGGTTTAAAATCAGGGCTGTAGGTCGGCAGGTAGATCAGGCCCGCGCCAGCGGCTTCTATGCGTCGCGCACATTGGGGGCCTTATGGGCCGGCAGATTATCCATGACGACGATGTCGCCGGCAGCGAGCGTGGCAACCGAGACATGCTCGACATAGGCGCGCAACACGTTGTCGTTCATTGCACTATCGACGACGAACGTGGCGGTCATTTCGGTCAGCTTGGACGCGCCGGTTATAGTGTTGGTTTTCCAATGTCCGTGCGGACGCCGGCCCGGCAGCGCTCACCGCGCAGCGCACCATCTTGGTCGACATTCGGGTCTGATCTGGGTTTGAATGTCCATCAACGCGAAAGCCCCCGTGCATTTTTGCGACGGGGGCTTTTTGTTTGGTTGCGGGGGCAGGATTTGAACCTGCGGCCTTCAGGTTATGAGCCTGACGAGCTACCGGGCTGCTCCACCCCGCGTTA
>NZ_JBLZPH010000038.1:0-200 GCF_049199205.1 Shinella sp. M31
ATCTTGATCTGAACGAACGCCGCAGGATCGCCCGCTGGCGCCACGCCGGCCTGAGCATCGATATCATCGCGGAGAAACTTGGACGTCATCGCTCGACGATCTTCCGCGAGGTTCGGCGCAACGTCTATATCGACAAGGAATGGCCCGATCTCAGCGGCTATCATTGCACGACGGCGCATGACATGGCGTGTGAGCGTCGT
>NZ_JBLZPH010000039.1:0-44686 GCF_049199205.1 Shinella sp. M31
GGCCGCCCGACAGTTCCGCCGGGCGGCGGCCGAGATATTTTTCAAGCGACAGCATCGCCGAGGCCTTGGCGACGCGCTTCTCGATCTCCTCCTTCGGCGCGCCGGCCTGCTTGAGGCCGAGGCCCATATTGTCCTTCACGCTCAGGTGCGGATAAAGCGCGTAGGACTGGAACACCATGGCGATGCCGCGCTTGGCCGGCGGCACGGTCACGACCTCAGCGCCGTCGATGGTGATCGAACCGGACGTCGCGTCCTCGAGGCCGGCGATGATGCGCAGCAGCGTGGACTTGCCGCAGCCCGAGGGGCCGACGAAGATGACGAATTCGCCGTCCTTCACGTCAAGGTCGATGCCCTTGATGACATCGACGTTGCCGAAGGACTTGCGTACGGATTTGAGTTGAAGAGAGCCCATCCGAATTCCCCTTAAAGCTTGACCGTTTGACCGGTTCTGACACTTTCATCGGCTGCGAGGCAGATCCTGAGCGACTGCACCGCGTCGTCCATGTGCCGCGTAAGATCGATGTCTTCGCGAATGGCCTTCAGCACGAAGGCCTGCTCCCGGTCGCAGAGCTCCTGGTGGCCGGGTTCGCCCGCCATCTTGAGGTCCTCGTCCGGCGACAGGAACTTGCCGTCCGGGCCGGTGGCTGCATTGTGGACGCGGATCACCGCGGTCTTGGTGTGCGTGTCGATATCGTCGGACTTGGCGTTCGGATCCATGACGATGGAGACCGAACCGTTCGGCGACATGACGTCCTTCACGAAGAAGGCGGTTTCCGAGATCATCGGCCCCCAGCCCGCCTCGTACCAACCGAGCGAACCGTCGTCGAACAGCACCTGGAGATGGCCGTAGTTGTACATGTCCGGCTTGATCTCGTTCGACAGACGAAGCCCCATGCCGCGCACCTCGACGGGCTTGGCATCGGTGATCTGGCACATCACGTCGACATAGTGCACGCCGCAGTCGACGATCGGCGGCGTCGTGTCCATCAGCGCCTTGTGGGTCGCCCAGGTCGGGCCGCTGGACTGCTGGTTCAGATTCATGCGGAACACGTAGGGACCGCCCAGCTTGCGGGCTTCCTCGATGAGACGGATCCACGAGGGATGGTGGCGCAGGATGTAACCAACGACCAGCTTGCGGCCGTTCGCCTTGGCGCAGGCCACCACCCGTTCGGCGTCGGCGACCGTGGTCGCCAGCGGCTTTTCGAGGAAGACATGCGAACCGGCTTCGAGGGCTGCGATCGCATAGTCGGCGTGGCTGTCCGAATAGGTGCTGATCGAGCAGAGTTCCGGCTTGAACTCATGGAGCGCATCGAGGAACGACGGATGGATCTCGTAGCCTTCCAGCCCGGCCGGAACCGGAACCTTGGAGCGGTTGACGAGACCGACGATCTCGTAGCCGGGGTTTTCGTGATAGGCGAGCGCATGGCTGCGGCCCATATTGCCGAGGCCGGCGGAAAGAACGCGAATGGGGGTCATAACTGAACTCACTTGACTGCTCCGGAGGTGATGCCGCGGATCAACTGCCGCGAGAAGACGAGATAGAGGACGAGAACGGGGAAGATCGCCAGCGACAGGGCTGCGAGCACCGCGTTCCAGTTGGTGACGAACTGGCCGATGAAAATCTGCGAGCCCAGCGTCACCGTCTTGGTCGCCTCGCTCGGCGCCAGGATCAGCGGGAACCACAGGTCGTTCCAGATCGGGATCATCGTGAACACCGCGACCGTCGCCATGGCCGGCCGCACCAGCGGCAGGACGAGGCGGAAGAAGATCGCGTATTCCGAGAGGCCATCGATGCGCCCGGCATTCTTGAGGTCGTCGGAAACGGTCCGCATGAATTCCGAGAGAATGAAGACGGCAAGCGGGATGCCCTGCGCGGTATAGACGAGGATCAGCGCCGTCAGCGTGTTGACGAGACCTGTCGCCACCATGCCCTGAAGGATCGCCACCGTGCCGAGACGGATCGGGATCATGATGCCGATAGCAAGGTAGAGCCCCATCAGCGTGTTGCCGCGGAAACGGTATTCGGAGAGCGCGAAGGCCGCCATCGCGCCGAACAGCAGCACCAGTGCGATGGCAGCCACCGTCACGATGAAGCTGTTCTGGAAGTAGGTCGCAAAGTCGCCCTGTCCCAGCACCGTATAGTAGCCGACGAGATCGAAGGTCTTCGGGCTCGGCAGCTGCATCGGGTTGCGGAAGATCGCGTTGCGATCCTTCATCGAGTTGATGAGCGTCAGGAACACCGGAAAGACCGAGATGATCGCATAGCTGATCAGCGCCAGATGAACGAGGGACGAGCGGGTGAGAGAAGCGCGTGCTTTAGACATGGTTTGCCCTCCCGATCAGAACTGGTAGCGACGCATGCGCCGCTGGATGACGAAGAGATAAAGCGAGACGCCGGCGAGGATGATGAGGAACATCACCGTCGCGATCGTCGCGCCCATCGAGCGGTCGCCGAGCTGGAGCTGGAAGCCGAAGAAGGTGCGGTAGAGCAGCGTGCCGAGGATATCCGTCGAACCATCAGGCCCGGCCAGCGCGCCCTGCACGGTATAGACCAGATCGAAGGCGTTGAAGTTGCCGACGAAAGTCAGGATCGAGATGATGCCGATGGCGGGCAGGATGAGCGGCAGCTTGATCTTCCAGAACTGGCTCCAGCCCGTGACGCCGTCGCATTCGGCCGCCTCGATGACCTCTTCGGGAATGTTGAGGAGGGCGGCATAGATCAGCATCATGGGAATGCCGACATATTGCCAGACCGAGATCAGCGACACGGCGATGAGGGCAGAGCCGGGCTTGCCGAGCCAGGGCGAAAACAGCGACTTCAGGCCGACCATATCCAGAAGGAAGGGCGAGACGCCCCAGATCGGCGAGAGGATGAGCTTCCAGATGAAGCCGACAATCACGAAGGAGAGCAGCGTCGGCAGGAAGATCGCCGTGCGGTAGAACGAGGCGAAGCGCAGCTTCGGCAGCGAGAGCATCGCGGCAAGCGCGACCCCCATCGGGTTCTGCACCAGCATGTGGATCACGAAGAAGATGAAATTGTTCTTCAGCGCGTTCCAGAAATCATGCGCCCAGCGTTCGTCGCCGAACAGGACCTTGAAGTTGCCCAGACCCACGAAGGTCGACTGGCCGTCCACGGTGTTGAACAGCGACAGACGCAGCGTCTCGATGAGCGGCAGGATCATGACCGCCGAATAGACGATGAAAGCCGGCAGCAGGAAGACGACAATATGCCAGCGCGTCGGGCGTTTGATGATCGGTCCTGTTGCATCATGGGTAGAAGGTGTGTTGCTCATGGCCCAGCCTGCCCCTCCGTTTGTTGTCGTTAAATCCACATGCGCGAACGCCCTGCGCGGCAGCGTCCGCCGCACATGACAAAGTCAGCATACACATTAGTGACGGGGCCGCGCCCCGAATTTGCCCTTCGGCACCCTCTGTCCACCAGGACGAAGAGGAACAAGGCAGACGCCGGACGGTTCGAGCCGCGCCGCCTTGAATTCCTCCCCCCGAATTTTACGGGGGGAGGATCGGCGCGAGGAATAACCGCGCCTCAAGCAGAAGTCAGCAGCTGGAAACCGGGCTTACTTGGCCGGCTTGTACCAGCTGTCGAGGCCCTTCTGGAGCTTCTCGCCAGCCTGCTCCGGCGTATCCGTGCCGTTGATGACGTTGGCCGATTCCGTCCAGGTCTCATTTTCGAGGTTCGGCGTACCGCGCGACAGGATCTGGTAGGTCGAGCGGATCGTCGGCTTGCACTTTTCACGCCAGGAGACGAATTCCTGCGCCAGCGGGTCGGCCATCTTCACGGCCGTCGAGTTCAGGCTGAAGAAGCCCGGCAGCGAGTTGGCGTAGATGTCGGCGAATTCAGGCGAAGCGACGAAGGTCAGGAACTTCTTGGCAGCTTCCGGGTTCGCACCCTTGGCATTCAGACCAACGCCGATGTCGTTGTGGTCCGAGATGTAGCAGGTGTCGCCGGCATTCTTGACCGGCGGCGGGAAGGCGCCCATCTTGAACTGGGCCTGCGTGTTGAACAGGCCGATTTCCCACGAGCCGGCCGGATAGATGGCGGCGCGGCCGAGCGTGAAGAGGTTCTGGCTGTCCGGATAGGTCTGGGCTTCGAAACCGTCGCCGAGATAGTCCTTCCATTTGGCGAGAACGCGGTAGGGCTCGACCCAGGCGTCGTCGGTCAGCTTCTGCTCGCCCTTGATGAGAGCGGCGCGGCCTTCTTCACCCTTCCAGTAGGTCGGGCCGATGTTCTGGTAGCCCATGGTCGCGGCTTCCCAGAGGTCCTTCGTGCCCATGGCCATCGGGATGTAGCTGCCTTCGGCCTTGATCTTGTCGAGGGCGGCGAAAAATTCGGCTTCCGTCGTCGGGACAGAGATGCCGAGCGTGTCGAAGGCATCCTTGTTGTAGATGAAGCCGTGAATGACCGAAGCCATCGGTACGCAGAACGTCGTCGCGCCGTCGTCCGTCGTCCAGGCGGACTTGGCGACCGGCGAGAAGTTCTCCATGCCCGGCAGATCGTTCAGGCTGGCCAGGTGACCCTTCTTGAAGAGTTCCAGCGAGGCGTCGAACGGACGGCAGGTGATGAGGTCACCGGCAGAACCGGCGTCCAGCTTAGCGTTCAGCGCGGCGTTGTATTCGGTCGGCGCGGTCGGCGCGAAGACGACCTTGATGCCGGGGTTCTTGGCTTCGAAGGCCGGGATGATCTTTTCCTGCCAGATGGCGAGGTCGTCGTTGCGCCAGCTTTCGACGGTCAGCGTGACGTCGGCCGCCTGGGCAAACCCGGCCGTGCCGAGGATGCTCGTGGCGAGCAGCAGACCCTTGATTGCGTTGCGTGTCATTGCATTCTCCCCTTTTATGCGCCGCAGCGCGTTTTGAGACTTGAATTATCCGAGAGCCTTGAGGGCACGCCGGAGACTTTGCCCCGACCGGGCGAGCGCCGCCTTCGCGGCACCGGCATCCGGAACCCCCGCAGCCAAAAGCACGGCTTCCTTGACCGAGCCTTCGGAGCGCGTGAGAAGGCGTTCCGCCTCGTCGAGACCGACACCGGAAATGTCGGAGACGATGCGGCAGGCACGCCCTTTCAATTTGATATTGTCGGCCTTGAGATTGACCATGTGGCCGTCATGCACATGGCCGAGCAGGATGCCGGTGAGCGTGGAAAACATGTTGAAGGCGATCTTCTGCGCCGTGCCGGCGCCCATGCGCGTCGAGCCGGAAATCACTTCCGGCGGCGTCTGCAAAAGGATCGAGACGTCGGCACCGTCAAACAGCGCGGCACCCGGATTGTTGGCCATCGCCACTACCTTGGCGCTCTGCTCTTTCGCATAGGCCGCAATGGCCAGCGCATAGGGCGTGCTGCCGCTGGCCGAAACGGCGATGACGCAGTCTTTGGCGTCGATTTTTGCCGTTTCGGCATCGCCGATGGCAAGCGCACGGTCGTCCTCATAGCCGCCCGCCAGATCTTCCAGGCTCGCGGCACCGCCGGCAAGCAGGATGACGATACGGTCGCGGGCAATGCCGTAGGTACCGGGAAGCTCGAGCGCGTCGGCCATGGCCATCAGGCCGGAGCTGCCGGCGCCGACATAAACGAGGCGGCCACCGGAAAGCAGCGCGTCGGCGGCAAGACGGGCGGCGGCAGCGATATCGGCCAGCGCACCGTCGATCACGGCGGCCGCGGCCTTCTGGCCGTCCGCAAGCACTTTCAGCGCGTCGATAGGCTGACGTTCGTCCAGCCCCTGCGCCTGATCGTGCCTGCCTTCTGTCCTGCCTGCAGCCATCATCCGTTCTCCTCTGGCCCAAATTAATGCCAAAAAAATACCAATTGTCCATAGGAAATTAATTTCTGAGACCACTTTTTTGCAGTCAATTATTTTTATTATTTAAAATCAATAATTTATCGAAAAGCTCATGTTCGATACCACCATACCCCTTGGTTAATGGTATTTTTTTGGTATCGTTGTGCTCGGAGGTGCCCATGACGGATTACATTCTCGGTATCGACGGTGGGGGAACGAGTTGCCGTGCGGCGGTCGCAAGACCGGACGGCTTCATTCTGGGTCGCGGCAAGAGCGGTGCGGCCAATATCCTGACCGACCCCAACAATGCCATCATCTCCATCACGGAGGCCGCCAAGGCCGCGTGCCGCGACGCTGGGCTCGACGAAGCCGACGTCAATGGCGCCTCGGCCTTTCTCGGCCTTGCCGGCACCAATGTCGGCGATCTCACGCGCTACGTGCATGACCGCCTGCCCTTCCGCCACACTGCCATCGACTCCGACGGCCTGATCGCCCTTCAGGGCGCGATCGGCGACGAGGACGGCGCGGTCGCGATCCTCGGCACCGGCTCCATCTATATGGGACGCAAGGACGGCACCATCAGCTATATCGGCGGCTGGGGCTTTACGGTCGGCGATCTCGGCGGCGGCGCGCGGCTTGGCCATGCGCTCCTCCAGGAAGCGCTGCTCGCCTTCGACGGCGTGCATCCGCGCACGCCCGTCACCGATGCGATCATCGACGAGTTCAAGAACGACCCGCGCGGCATCGTCGAGTTCGCCCGCCTGTCCAAACCCGGCGATTTCGGCCGTTTCGCCCCCCTGTTGTTCGATCATGCCAGAGAGGGCGACGCGCAGGCGATCGCCATCGTCAAGACGGGGGCGGCCGCCGTCAACGAATCGCTCGACGCCATCATGGCGCTGGCCGGCGCACCGCGCCTCTGCCTGCTCGGCGGGCTGGCGCCGCTCTATCCGCAATGGCTTTCGGAAAAGCACCGTTCGATCCTGATCGAGGCAGAAGCCGATGCGCTGACGGGCGCCGTGGCGCTGGCCGCCAAGGGCTATAGAGAGCGGCAGGGAGCGGCGGCATGAGCACCTCCCTTTCCGCAATCCTCACTCCGGAAAGCCTGCAATCGGGCGTACCCGGCCCGCTTTACCTGAAACTGCGCCAGACGCTGGAAGAGGCCATTACCTCCGGCAAGCTGAACTATGGCGACGCCCTGCCGGCCGAGCGCGATCTTGCCGACCACGCTCAGGTCAGCCGCGTCACCGTGCGCAAGGCCGTCGACGATCTCGTCAAAGACGGCCTTTTGATCCGCCGCCACGGCTCCGGCACCTTCGTCGCCAAGCCGGTTTCCAAGGTGCAGCAGTCGCTCTCCCGCCTCACCTCCTTTACTGAGGACATGGCGCGGCGCGGCCTGACCACCCGCGCGGAATGGCTCGATCGCGGCCTGTTCCACCCCTCGCCGGACGAGATGATGATGCTCGGCCTGCCGGCCGATGCGCTGGTCGCCCGGCTCGGCCGCCTGCGCGTCGCCGACGACATGCCGCTCGCCATCGAGCGCGCCTGCATTTCCGCCGAATTCCTGCCGGACCCAATGCAGGTCCAGGGATCGCTCTACGCGGCGCTGGAAAAACACGGCTGCCGCCCTGTGCGCGCCGTGCAGCGCATCTCCGCCTACAACATGAAAGATCCGGATGCCTCGGTGCTGGGCGTGCCGCCCGGCTCGGCCGGGCTTTCCATCGAGCGTGTCTCCTATCTTCGCACCGGCCGGGTGGTCGAATTCACCCGCTCCATCTATCGCGGCGACGCTTATGACTTCGTCGCCGAACTGACATTGTCCGAGACGTGATCAATCGCAAAGGGAATTCCATGCAGACCAACATGCGCCGAGAAATCAACGAGATACCCGAGGCGGCAGCCCGCGTCCTGGCGAATTCCGCAAATGCGATCACGGCCGCCGGCAAGGCGCTGCGGGAACGCGATCCGCAATTCTTCGTCACCGTCGCCCGTGGCTCCTCCGACCACGCCGCCCTCTTCCTGAAATATGCGATCGAACTCACCGCCGGCCGGCCCGTCGCCTCGCTCGGCCCCTCGCTTGCCTCGATCTACGGCGCCAAGCTGAAGCTCGCTGGCGGCGCGGCGATTGCGATCTCGCAGTCCGGCAAGAGCCCCGACATCGTGGCCATGGCCGAGGGCGCCACGAAGGGCGGCGCCATCTCGATTGCGCTAACCAACACGCTGCCCTCGCCGCTGGCCGACGCCTGCTCCTATTCGCTCGACCTGTCGGCCGGCCCGGAACTCAGCGTCGCCGCGACGAAATCCTACGTGAACTCCATCGTTGCCGGCTTGGCGGTGCTTGCCGAATGGACCGGCGACGCCGATCTCGACTACGCCGTGAAGGGCCTGCCCGAACAGTTCGCCAAGGCCGTCGCCCTCGACTGGTCCGATCTGGCCGGCGATCTCAAGGATGCGCAGTCGCTCTACGTGCTCGGCCGCGGCCCCGGCCTTGCCATTGCCAGCGAAGCGGCGCTGAAGTTCAAGGAAACCTCCGGCATGCACGCCGAGGCCTACTCCTCGGCCGAAGTGCTGCATGGCCCGGTCGCCCTCGTCGGCCCATCCTTCCCGGTCATCGCGCTTGCCGCCCGTGACGCGGCGGAAGCCTCCGTCACCGGCATGGCCGACAGCCTGGCCGACCGAGGCGCCTATGCCTGCGTCACCGCTTCCGACGGGAAAAGCGCGCGCAAATTGCCTTTCGTCGCCACCGGCCATCCGATCACCGATGCGCTGGCGCTCATCGTGCCGTTCTACGGCTTCGTCGAGGCCTGGTCGCGCGGCAAGGGCCTCGATCCCGACAAGCCGGTCAACCTCAAGAAAGTGACGGAAACCCGATGACAGCGCTCACCGCCATTACCGGCGCCCGCATTTTCGACGGCGATCTCTGGCACGACCACAGCGCGCTCCTCATCGAGGACGGCAAGGTCGCCGCCGTCGCGGCCCGCCGCGACGTGCCGGCCGACGCCCGGACGGTGCCAATGGACGGGCTGTCGCTCGTCCCCGGCTTCATCGACCTGCAGGTGAATGGCGGTGGCGGCGTGCTGCTCAACGAGCGGCCCGATCTCGAAGGCATCCGCACCATCTGCGCCGCACACGCCCGCTTCGGCACGACGGGCCTGCTGCCGACGCTGATCACCGACAATGTCGAGGTGACGACCAGAACGATTGCCGCCGGCCTTGCCGCCGAAGCGGCAAAGGTTCCCGGCTTCCTCGGCCTGCATCTCGAAGGCCCGCATCTCTCCATCGCCCGCAAGGGCGCGCATGACCCGGCGCTCATCCGCCCGATGGAACAGGCCGATCTCGACCGCACCATCGCCGCCCGCAAGGGATTGACGGCGCTGCTGATGACGCTTGCGCCGGAAAACGCGACAAACGCGCAGATCGCCGCCCTCCACGCCGCGGGCGTGACCGTCAGCCTCGGTCATTCCGATTGCAGCTACAAGACGGCCGCCGGTGCCGTCGAAGCCGGCGCGCGCATGATGACCCATCTCTTCAACGCCATGAGCCCGCTCGGCCATCGCGAACCCGGCATGGTGGGTGCCGCCCTCGATGTGGGCCGTCTCGATGCCGGCCTGATCGCCGACGGCTTCCATGTCGATCCGGCCTCCATCCGCGTGGCGCTGCGCGCCAAGCGCGGCCCCGGCCGCATCTTCCTCGTCACCGATGCCATGTCGACCATCGGCACCGACATGACGAGCTTCTTCCTCAACGGCCGCGAAATCTTTCGCGAGGGCGGCCGTCTGACGCTCGCGGACGGCACGCTCGCCGGAGCCGATATCGATATGGCCTCCTGCATCCGCTATATGCGCGATCACGTCGGCATCGATCTGGAAGAAGCCCTGCGCATGGCCGCGCTCTATCCCGCCGAAGCGATCGGCCTGACCGGCCGCAAGGGTCGCCTGACCCACGGCCACGACGCGGATTTCGCGGTCATCGACGGTGACGTCAATGTCGTGTCCACGTGGATCGCCGGAACGCCGGTCTTCGCCGCCTGACGGGTGAACCGCCGTGGTCCTTGCGGCCTGCGGCGGAATCGGTTCTACCCGTCGCAAGCAAGCATGGAGCGGCATATGCAATTGATCTTCGACGGCCACAACGACGTTCTCCTGCGCCTGTGGGAACATGCCAAAAAGGGCGCGGACCCGATCGCCGAATTCGTCGATGGCACGGACAAGGGCCATATCGACGCCCCACGCGCCAAAAAGGGCGGCCTTGCCGGCGGCTTCTGCGCCATGTTCATTCCGCCGAACGAAGACTATCCGCCACGCGAGGTCGACGGGAACGGCCATTACAACATCCACATGGTCGGCCCGCTGGAACAGCCCGCAGCCCTTCACACCGCGCTTGAAATGGCCGCAATCGCCTTCCGCCTGGAGCGGGCCGGCGCGCTGTCGATCTGCCGCTCCACCGCCGATATCCGCGCCGCCTTCGCGGCCGGTCGTTTCGCCGCGATCCTGCACATCGAGGGTTGCGAGCCGATCGCCGAAGACCTCTCGACGCTCGAAACGCTCTATGCCGCCGGCCTGCGCTCGCTCGGCCCGGTCTGGAGCCGCCACAATGCCTTCGGCCATGGCGTGCCCTTCGCCTATCCCTCCTCGCCCGACACCGCACCCGGCCTGACGGAAGCCGGCGTCGAACTTGTCAAGGAATGCGACCATCTCGGTATCATGGTCGATCTCGCCCATATCACCGAACAGGGCTTCTGGGATGTCGCGCGCGTCAGCACGGCGCCGCTCGTCGCCACCCATTCCAACGCCCATGCGCTGACGCCGATCTCGCGCAACCTGACAGACCGCCAGCTCGACGCGATCCGCGAGCGCAAGGGCATTGCCGGCCTCAACTACGCCACGACGATGCTGCGCGCCGACGGCATGGAGAATGCCGACACGCCGCTCTCCGACATGGTGCGCCACATCGACTACATGGTGAAACGCATGGGCATCGACTGCGTGGCGCTCGGCTCGGATTTCGACGGCGCGACCATTCCTGCCGCCATCGGCGATGCCGCCGGCAACCAGGCGCTGGTCGAGGCGCTGCGGTCGGCCGGCTATGGCGAAGACGACCTTGCGAAACTCTGCCGCGAAAACTGGCTGCGGCTCCTGAAAACCGTCTGGCACGAAGCCTGACCAACCTACGGATCACTGCATGACCAAGCCCCTCATCGAACTCTGCGTCGAAGGCATCGACGGCTTCCTCGCCGCTCAGGAAGCCGGCGCCGACCGTGTGGAACTCTGCGCAAGTCTGGTCGAGGGCGGCCTAACGCCGAGCCTTGCGACGATCCGCGCCGCGGTGAAGGCAGCGAAAATCCCCGTCCATATCATCATCCGCCCGCGCGGCGGCGATTTCCTCTATTCGGAGACGGAATTCGAAACGATGATCGAGGACATCAAAGCACTGCGCAGCGAGGGTGTTGCCGGCGTCGTCATCGGCTGCCTGACGCCGGATGGCCGCATCGACGAGGCGCGCACGACGGCGCTGGTCGAGGCCGCCCGCCCGATGTCCGTCACCTGCCACCGCGCCTTCGACATGACGGAAAACGCCCACGAGGCGCTGGAAGCGCTCATCCGCTGCGGCGTCAACCGCGTGCTGACATCAGGCCAGCGCGATACGGCGATGGAAGGCATCGCCATCCTCAAGGCCGCCGTCGAGCAGGCCGCCGACCGCATCGTCATCATGGGCTGCGGGGCGCTCGACGTGGACAATATCCGCACCGTGCGCGACGCGACCGGCCTGGTGGAAATGCATTTCGCCGCGCTGACCACCGTGCCGAGCGGCATGGTCTTCCGCAATCCGCATGTCGGCATGGGCGGCACGGAAAAGGACCGGGAATACGAACTGACGCTGACCGACGGGCAAGCCGTCCGCGCTACCATCGCGGCGGCAAAATCTTAAATTCAGGTCTTGCAAGCGGCGGGCGGGCGTCCTTACGTTTAAGGCGAACAAGGAGACCCGCCATGTCGCTTACGACTTTCGTCCCCTCGCCGCTCCGCACGGCCGTCGCCGCCGGCATGCTGGCTCTCGCCGCCCTGCCCGCCGCCGCCGAAACCGTCGGCAAGGTCGGTGTCGACTGGATCGGCAACGATATCTATATCGACGCGGTCACCGACCCCGAAGTGACCGGCGTCACCTGCCATGTCACCTATTTCGACCGCTCGGTCATCGACCGCCTCAAGAAGGGCAACTGGTTCGAGGATCCGTCGAACAATGCCATTTCCTGCCAGCAGACCGGCCCGATCAGCATCGGCGACATCGATCTGGGCAAGGGCGGCGAAGAGGTCTTCAAGTCAGGCCTGTCGTTGATCTGGAAGTCGCTTATCGTCACGCGTATCTACGACAAGAAGAACGACACGCTGATCTATCTCGCCCATTCGCGCGAACTGACCGAGGGATCGGCCAAGATGTCGATCTCCACCGTGCCGCTTTACGGCCAGACCGTGACCTGGAAGAACGGCAAGCCGTAACGCTTACAAACGCGCGAAGGCACCCGGCCGGAAACCGGCCAGGTGCTTCATAACCCGAGATCCTTCCCTGCCGCGATCAGGCGGCCTGGGCGAGTTCGTCGGCGATGACGGTGTCGAGGTTGAGGAAGCAGACCATCGACTTCTCAAGCGCCACAATGCCGCGGCAGAAGGCGCGCTGTGCTTCCGGAATGATTTCCGGCGCCGGCTGCAGAGCCTCGCTCTTGATGGTCATCATGTCGGAAACCTGCTCGACCAGCAGGCCGACCAGCTTGCCGGCAATGTCGGTGACGATGATCGCCGAGCGCTCGGACGGTTCCGTCATCTTCATGCCGAGGCGGCAGGCCATGTCGATAACCGGGATCACGGCACCGCGCAGGTTGATGAGGCCAAGCACATAGGGCGGCGTATGCGGCATCGGCGTCACGGGCGCCCAGCCGCGGATTTCGCGGATGGCCATGATGTCGATACAGAATTCCTGTTCTCCGAGATGAAAGGAGACGATTTCGAGATAGGCGCCGGACTGCTTGATGGCGTTGGACATTTTCAAAACTCTTCCCAGTTCTCTGCGGCGGTCTGGGCATTGCCCCTGACCGCTGCACTGCTGCTGAAAGCCCCGGCAACCTTGGAGACAAGGTTTCTTGCCGGAGACGGGGCGGGACGGGAGGCGGCCGAAACCGCCCTCGGGCTACCGACGGAGGCGCGCACGCCTTCGTGGATCTGGAACTGGCCGACAAGGCGCGTGAGGTTTTCCGCGTCCTGCGCCAGCGTATGGCTTGCCGCATTGGTCTCCTCGACCATCGCGGCGTTCTGCTGCGTCACCTGGTCCATCTGGTTGACGGCGACGTTGATTTCCTGAAGGCCGGCCGCCTGCTCGCGGGCAGCGGTGACGATGGAGGCCATGTGCTCGTGGATGCGCAGCACGTCGCCGCCGATGCGGCCGAGCGATTCGCCCGTTGCCTGCACGAGGCGCGAACCGGTCTTCACCTCGTCCGACGAGCGGGTGACCAGGCTCTTGATATCCTTGGCGGCACCGGCGGCGCGCTGCGCGAGTTCGCGCACTTCCTGTGCTACGACCGCAAAGCCCTTGCCGGCTTCCCCGGCGCGAGCCGCCTCGACGCCGGCATTGAGTGCTAGGAGATTGGTCTGGAAGGCGATCTCGTCGATGACGTTGATGATCTTGCCGATCTCGCTGGAGGCGCCTTCGATGCGGTCCATCGCCGCCATGGCATCGCTGACGATGCGTTCGGATTCCACCGCGCTCGCCTTGGTCGAATCGACCATGCGGCCGGCTTCCTCGGCGCGCGCGGTCGCCGTGCGCACCGTGGTCATGATCTCGTCGAGCGCGGCCGACGTCTCTTCGAGCGAGGCGGCCTGCTGCTCGGTCCGGCGGGCGAGATCGTCGGCGGCAGCGCGCATCTGGCCGCTGTTCGACTGGATGGAACCGGTATTGTCCTTCACGTCGGCCATGACGTTGCGCAGGCGCTCGACGGTGCCGTTGAAGTCGATGCGCAGCTGTTCGAGGTCGTCGCGGAAGGGTTCGAGAATGGCAACGCTGAGATCGCCTTCGGACAGGCGCGTCAGGCCGCGGCCAAGCGCCTCGACGGCGGCATTGACCTGCCGCTCATCCTCACGGGCGATGGCTTCTCGGCCGTGCCGTTCGGTTTCGATGCGCGAGCGTGTCTCCTCGCTCGCCTGTTCAAGCCCGCGCTTTTCGACGGCGGCAAGACGAAAGGCTTCGGCCGAACGAGCCATATCCCCGATCTCGTCACCGCGTTCCGTGGCGGCGACGGCCGTGTTGAGATCGCCGGAGAGAATGCGCTGCATGCTGTCACGCACCGCGAAAATGCCGCGGCGAAGCATGTTGCCGTGATAGACGATCATGCCGAGCAGCGTGCCCATGCCGAGAAGGCCGATGACGATCTGATAAAACATCGACTGCCCGGAGGCGCGCTGCGCATCGTTGACGCGCGTTTCCAAGAGCGCCGAGCCCTCTTCGGCCAAGGCGCCGAGGGCTGCCGTCATGCGTTTTCCGCCGGCATCGACGGCATCGTCAAGCGACGAAAACGCCTCCATCGGAGCGCCGGACTCGATCATCGTCTTGAGATCGACGGCAATGGCCTTTTCCATCATCTGCAAATCGCCGTCGAAGGTTTCGAGCAGCGTCGGCTTGCCGATTTCGGCGGCGAGCCTCCGGGCCGAGGCCGTGCCATCCTTCAAGGTCTTCAGCGATTTCGCGATGATGTCCACCCGCTCCGGCTGGATGACCTTCTCGTCGCGGTCGATGATGCTGTCCATCGCCACGAGCACGAGATCGACATTGGCAAGCCGCATGGCGCCGACGGTATCGACCTCTTTTTGAATATTGACGGCCGCCTCGGAGGCGGCGCCGATCGTCGCATTGCCGTACCAGCCGGCGGCGAGCATCGTGCCGAAGCCGAGGAACGCAGCGGCGCCGAGCGTCGCGAGACGGGAATTGACGGAAAGGGTCCGGCCTTTCACTGCACTTATCTGAGACATGATGCGGTTCGCCCGAGCCACGGCCCTCGCCATGGCATCCCTTGGATCCTGGGTGAAATACGCTGCTCGCCGTCTCCCCCGGTCGGGCGGACATCATGCCCGATGAGCCGATTGCGGCCCTTGTGCGTAATCCGGACCGTGACAAAGGAAGATTAAACAATGCCTAAGGAACCCGTCCTGAAACTTGCATTTTAGCAAAATTCGATAAATTCCCTCGGTTAGGATACCGCACGTTGCGGAAAGCCGGTGCGGTTCCAAAACCTGCCGTTTCATGCTATCGTGACGACATGAGTAAGACCGCCCGCCGCTATACCGTCCTGCCAGCTGCGCTCATCGCGCTCGGCCTCGGCGTCATGGCCGCCACCGCCGCCTTTGCCGGCTGGATGGAGCACGGCACGGCGATCTTCCTCAGCCTTGCCGAATCCGGCATGTCCTGGTGCTTCTGATCACATTTGCGCGAGACCGCCCGGGATTGCCCTTGCGGCATTTGGCGCCTTTGCGTGTGGTGCTGCGAGAGATTATGACATCGGCAGATATTCACCCGAAGGACCGCCATGAAGACCCTGCGCCTCGTACTCTGGATCGCCGTTGCCCTCGTCGCCGCGCTGCTCGGCTGGCTGACGCTGGAGGCGACGCGCACGAAGGACGAGGTCTCCGGCGGACCGTTCGGCGTGCCCTTCACGCTCGTCGCGCAGGACGGCAAGCCGATCACCGAAAAGGCCTTTACCGGCAAGCCGACCGCCCTGTTCTTCGGCTTCACCCATTGCCCGGAAGTCTGCCCGACGACGCTGTTCGAAATGAACGGCTGGCTCACCAAGGTCGACCCCGACGGCTCCAAGCTGCAGGCCTATTTCGTCACCGTCGACCCGGAGCGCGATACGCCCGAGCTGATCGGCCAATATGTGAGCAATGTCTCCCAGCGCATCACCGGCATTTCCGGCCCGGCCGACAAGGTCCTGGAGATGGTCAAGGGCTTTCGCGTCTATTACCGCAAGGTGCCGCTCGACGAGAAAAAGCCCGACGGCGACTACACGATGGATCATACAGCCTCCGTCTTCCTGCTTGATTCCACGGGCCGCTTCGTCGGAACGATCGCCTATGGCGAGAACCCCGACACCGCCGAGCAGAAGCTCGCCAACCTGATCAAGCGATAAGCGCAATCCGCCTTTGCCTCGGCTTTCGGACATGCTAGGCGAACCCTGAGACAACAGGGACCCCGGCCGTGAGCGAAATCCGCCTCTACATCAACACAACCGAGAAGCGCGCCGATATCGCGCTCTCGCTGATGACCGACGCCTTCGAGGAAGAAGGCTACGCCATCGCGACGATGGAGATCGACGAGAAGAACGACATCTGGGAAGCTTCCGTCTACATGTTCCGTGTCGATGAAGACGAGATCGCCGAACGCTTCGCCGCCCTGCTGGCCGAGGATTTCCCGGACGCCGAGATCAAGCGCGAGGAGCTGCCGGATATCGACTGGATCGCCAAGTCGCTCGAAGGCCTGAAGCCCGTACGCGCCGGCCGCTTCGTCGTGCATGGCTCGCATGACCGCGGCACCGCCCGCCCGGGCGAAATCGCAATCGAAATCGATGCCGGCCAGGCCTTCGGCACCGGCCATCACGGAACGACGGCCGGTTGCCTGGAGGTGATCAACAGTGTCATGCGGTCTCGCAGAGTCAAGCGCGTGCTTGACCTTGGGACAGGCAGCGGCGTGCTCGCCATCGCCGCGCGCAAGCTTTCGCCCGCCCGGGTGCTGGCGACCGATATCGACCCGATCGCCACGCGTGTGGCCCGCGAAAACGTCCGCATCAACGGCATCGCCTCGGGCATCGCGCTGGAAACAGCGCCGGGCTTCCACTCCACCGCCTTCGGCCGCTACGGTCCCTTCGATCTCATCATCGCCAATATTTTGGCCCGCCCGCTGATGCGCATGGCGCCGCAGCTGGCCGCACAGCTCACGCCGGGCGGCGACGTCATCCTGTCGGGCATCCTCGCCTCGCAGCGCTGGAAGGTGCTGGCCGCCTATAACGGCGCCGGCCTCAGCCATGTGCGCACCATCTGGCGCGAAGGTTGGGTGACGATCCATCTCGCCAAGCGTTGAGCCCGCTTTGCGTAATCCCGGTTCGGGACCGGGATTACGCAGCGGAATGACGTGGAGTCATCGTGGAAAAGAAAAAGGCGGTGCCAGAGGCACCGCCTATGGGCCGGCAAGCCGACCTGTCCGCGAGCTTGAGGAGGAGGAGTGCTCAAGCGGACCTATGTGTTCCGAACGCCTTCCCGGAGGAGGGAGGAGGAGTGACCAGAAAGACGCCTGATCGGAACACCTAGTCTTTCGCCTTTCGGCGTTTCATGCACGATACGAAGGACTGGAGGAAGTTTCGCTTCGTTTCGTTTGAAGCGCGTTTCAAGTTCGCTTCGTTGGCGCTGCTTATAATCGATTCAGAAATTCACAAAAGCGCCGATGTGGCATGGGTGCCATGCACGAGATGCATAAGTCCAATATGAGACCTCTTGGGACCACCTGACAGCTGCTTCCGCGCTGATCGTCACCGGCTTGACGCGCGCCTTTGACGCGCCCCCGCGATGGGCTAGATTGCCGCCACGATTCATCGCCTGAGCGGAAGCATCCTATGTTCCAGAGTTTCGACGCCACCTCCACGCCCCAGTTCGGCCGCGAACGGGCCGATGCGCTGCGCGCCTCCTTCGATGCGCTCGGCATCGACGGCTTTCTCGTGCCGCGCGCCGATGAATATCAGGGCGAATATGTGCCGGCCTCGGCGGAGCGACTGTCCTGGCTGACGGGCTTTACCGGCTCGGCGGGCATGGCGCTCGTCATGCGGGGCCAGGCCGTCGTCTTCGTCGACGGCCGCTATGTCACGCAGCTCGCTGAACAGGTGGATGGCAGCGTCTATACCGGCGGCGATCTCGTCGGAGAACCGCCGCATCTCTGGCTGCAGAACCACGGCCCCAAGGGCTTCCGCCTCGGCATCGATCCGTGGCTGCACACGGCCGCCGAAGTGCGCCGGCTGGAAAAGGCGCTCGCCACGCTCGGCGGCAGTCTCGTCTTCCTGCCCTATAACCCGCTCGACAAGGCCTGGACGAACCGTCCCGCCGAACCGCTCGGCCGCGTCACCATCCAGGCCATCGACCATGCCGGTGAACTCGCCAAGGACAAGCTGGTCAAAATGGCGGAGGCGACGGCGAAGGCCGGCGCGGATGCTCTCGCCGTCACCGACCCGTCCTCCATCGCGTGGATCTTCAACATCCGCGGCAGCGACGTGCCGCACACGCCGCATCCGCTGGCCCGCGCCATCATCCCGGCAGATGGCCGCCCCTTGCTCTTCCTCGACAAACGCAAGACCGGCATCGAGCCCGAGGCCTATCTCACCCAGCTCGCCGATCTCCTGCCGCCGTCGGATTTCGACATCCGCATCGCCGCCCTCGCCGCCGAAGGCAAATGCATCCTGATCGATCCGGACCAGGCGCCCTTCGCGCTCGGCGAGATCGTTCGCAGCAAAGGCGGCACGCTGGTAGAGGCCGCCGACCCGGCCCGCCTGCCCCGCGCCTGCAAGAACAGCGTCGAGCTGCAAGGTTCCGCCCGCGCCCATCTTCAGGATGGCGCCGCGATGGTGGAATTCCTCGCCTGGCTCGACGGCACGACGCCGGGCAGCCAGACGGAAATCAGCGTCACGAAAAAGCTGGAAGAGGTGCGCCGCAGCGTCGGCGAGCGCCAGCAAAACCCACTGAAGGACGTCTCCTTCGATTCGATTGCCGGTGCCGGTGCCCACGCCGCCATCATGCATTACCGCGTGACGACCGACACGGATGCCGTAATCGAGCCCGGCACGATGTTTCTCATCGATTCCGGCGCGCAATATATCAACGGCACGACCGACATCACCCGTACGGTCGCCATTGGTGCGGTGCCGGAGGAGCAGAAGCGCTTCTTCACGCTGGTGCTGAAGGGCATGATCGCCATCAGCCTCGCCCGCTTCCCCAAGGGCACGCGCGGCTGCGATCTCGATCCGCTCGCCCGCATCGCGCTCTGGAAGGCCGGCGCCGATTTCGCTCATGGCACCGGCCATGGCGTCGGCTCCTATCTCTCGGTGCATGAGGGGCCGCAGCGCATCTCGCGGCTTTCGACGCAGGAGCTGCTGCCCGGCATGATCCTCTCGAACGAACCGGGCTACTACCGCCCCGGCGCCTTCGGCATCCGTATCGAGAACCTCGTGCATGTCCTGCCGGCGGCGGCCGTCGCGGGCGGCGATATCGATATGCTCGGCTTCGAAACGCTGACCTTCTGCCCGATCGATCGCCGCCTCATCCTGGCAAACCTGCTGACGGACGAGGAACTGACCTGGCTCAACGCCTATCACGCCGAGACCAACGAAAAGATCGCACCGCTCCTTTCGGACGACGCGACCAAGTCGTGGCTTACGAAAGCGACGGCTCCGATTAGCCGATGACGTGACGCAGCAGCATCACCACGACCCAGCCGACGGCCAGCATCGGCAGGAGTTTCAGGCGCAGCCCCACGAGAAAGGCGACCGCCATGGTGACGCTGACGTCCCAGCCGCCCGTGACGGCGGCCGGCGCGACCAGCGTGGTCAAGACGGCCGCCGGAACGGCGTTCAGCGCCGCTTCGGCGCGCGGCGGAATGCGCTTCATGCGCGTGATGAAGACATAGCCGCCGACACGCGTGAGGTAGGTCGCGATAGCGCCGGCAGCGATGATCAGCAGCGTTTGCATGTGGAACATGTTTTCCATGCTCATGCCTCCCCTTCCGCGACCGTTCCGACAGGCGTTTCGTCTTCCTTGTCGAGCGGCAGCAGGGCCGCGACGGCAACACCGGCCAGCGCGCCGAGGCTGACATGCCAGGGCGAGCCGACGAAATGCATCGCAAGCACCGAGCCTACGCCGGAGGCGAGCACGACCGGCAGCCAGTTCGCCCGGCTGCGGAAGCCCATCACCAAACCCATGAAATAGACCGGCAGCAGCACGTCGATGCCGATCGCCCTGGGATCGCCGATCAGATTGCCGAGCAGGCCGCCGACGACCGTCAGGCAAAGCCACGGCACATAGACGCTGAAGCCCAGCACCATCAGCCAGAGATAGCTGACGCGAATGCCGGCATCCGCCCGCCGCTCGGTTTCGGCGAATTGCGGGTCGGTCAGCAGGAACAGCGAGGTCGCCTTCTGCCAGAAGGTCAGGTGGCGGATATGCGGGGCGATGGCCGCCGAATAGAGCACGTGGCGGAAGTTGACCGCGAAGATCGAGAGCACGACGAGCCACGGCGCAACATGATGATTGAACAGCTCGACGCCGACCAGCTGGCTGGCGCCGGCATAAAGCGTCGCGCTCATCAGGGTCGCTTCGGCAACGGTCAGGCCATTGTCGATGGAAACGGCGCCGAACAGCACGGCAAACGGCGATGCCGCAATGGCAACCGCGATGCCACGCCGAAAGGCGTCGCGGATTTCTTCTTTTGTATCGGGGGTCATGGGTCTGCTCTATCCTGGATAGGCAAGCCATAGAGCAGGCACGATCCACCCGCAAACCAATATGGCTGATGAACCATTCAGCGTCATTGATCAATGACTACACGGCATCGACCGCTGCTGATCAATGATCCGGCCGAAGCGGTGATGTACCGGATAGCCCCTCACCCTAACCCTCTCCCCGCAAGCAGGGAGAGGGGACGCGCCTTACGGTCCCGGAGGACTGCACAACGGTGCACGTGTCCCTTCTCCCCGCCTGCGGGGAGAAGGTGACGGCAGCCGGATGAGGGGCGAGGCCACAAGCAGCGGCGCCGACGATCAGGCCTTCTTAAGCTGGAACGTGTGCTCCGGCGCCGGAAAACTGCGGGCCTTCACCTCTTCCGCATAGGTCGCGAAAGCCTCGCTCATCACGGGCGCCAGGTTGGCGAAATGCTTGACGAAACGCGGCTTGAAATCGGTGAAGATGCCGAGAACGTCGTCGACCACCAACACCTGGCCGTCGCACGCCGGTGAAGCGCCGATGCCGATGGTCGGCGCCTTGACCTTGCCGGTGATTTCGCGCGCCAGCGGCTCGACCGTGCCCTCGATGACGATGGCGAACGCGCCGGCATCGTCGATGGCGGCGGCGTCCCTGCGGATTTTTTCGACTTCCTTGTCGTTGCGGCCGAGCGAGCGGTAGCCGCCCGTCGTATTGATAAGCTGCGGCATCAGGCCGACATGACCGAGCACGGGAATGCCGCGCTGCGTCAGGAAATCGACCGTCTCGGCCATTTCCGCCCCGCCCTCGAGCTTGATCGCCGAACAGCCGGTCTCCTTCAGCACGCGGGCGGCCGTCGCGAAGGCCTGCTCCTTGGACTGTTGGTAGGAGCCGAACGGCAGGTCGACGACGACGCAGGCATTGGAAGAGCCGCGCATGACGGCCTGGCCGTGCGCGATCATCATCTCCAGCGTCACGCCGACGGTGGAATCCAGCCCGTAAAGCACCATGCCGAGACTGTCGCCGACCAGCATGAAATCGACATGCGGGTCCATCAGCTTGGCGACTGGCGTCGTATAGGCGGTGAGGCTGACGATGGGGCGTTCGCCCTTCAGGGCCTTGATGTCGGACGGGGCCAGACGGCGCTTTGCGGTGTGTACGCTCATGTCACGCGACCTTCTTCTTTGGGCTCAGCACCCGGTTATCGAGGAGCTTCGTGCTTCCGAAGCGCACAAAAAGCAACAAAAGGACCGGCCTGCCGCCGACCGTATCGATCTCGGCCAGCGTTTCCGGATCCCTGACGGCGACGACCTCGGGCTTGGCCAGAGGTTCCGTGCGGATGAAGGCGATGACGCCCGCTTCCAGCTTTTTCGCATCGGTCTCGCCGGCCGCAACCAGCCGTTCGGCCTCCTCCAGCGCGCGCGGCACGATGGCGGCGGCAGCGCGCTCTTCCGGCGAGAGATAGACATTGCGCGACGAACAGGCGAGGCCATCGGCCTCGCGCACCGTTGGCACGCCGATCACTTCGACGGGCTGGGCAAGATCGGCAACCATGCGGCGGATGATGGTGAGTTGCTGGAAATCCTTCTCGCCGAAATAGGCGCGGTCAGGACCGGCAATGTTGAAAAGCTTGGTCACGACCGTCGCGACACCGGCGAAATGGCCGGGGCGCACGGAGCCCTCAAGCTCCGCACCGAGCTTCGGCACATCCACCACGGTCTCCATCGGCCGCGGATACATGTCCGCGACGCCGGGCGCGAAAAGGTAGTGCACGCCCTCGGCCTCCAGCATCGCCTGGTCGCGGGCGAGATCGCGCGGATAGCGCGCAAGATCCTCGTTCTGGCCGAATTGCAGCGGATTGACGAAAATGGTGGCGACGACGATGTCGTTGTCGGCGCGGGCGCGGCGCGCAAGCTCCATATGACCGACATGAAGATAGCCCATGGTGGGCACGAGGCCGATCGAGCGGCCATCGAGCCGATGCGGCGCCAGAGCGGCGCGCAAATCCGCGATGGTGGTGAACGTCTTCATCGGCGGCTCCTCCTTGCTCTCGCCCTCTCCCGTGGGCGACACCATCCCACGCAGCCTCTGCGGACCGCTTTCAGGGGGCGCCGTTTTCTATCTTGTGCAGCGCAAAAAGACAATCGGGAAAGACTTTTGGCAGCCATCGCTTAACCCGCTGGGCAGCTTTGCGTTTTTGCGCACTGTACATTTTGGCCAAGGCGCAGTAGAGAGCGCGCAACACGCCCGTCATTCATGGGCTTGCGAGTGCGACGCCAGATCGTCGCTGAACCCGAATTCCGAAAGACCCCATATGACGAATTTTGACAGCCTCGCTCCGGCGATGGCAAAGGCGTTGGAAAAACGCGGCTACACCACTTTGACGCCGGTGCAGATCGCCGTCTCCGACCCCAAGATCAGCGATGCCGACGCGCTGGTTTCCGCGCAGACCGGCTCCGGCAAGACCGTCGCCTTCGGCCTGGCGCTGGCACCGACACTGCTTTCCGGCGAAGAGCGTTTCGACCGTGCGGGAAGCCCGCTTGCCCTCGTCATCGCCCCGACGCGCGAACTGGCCATGCAGGTCAAGCGCGAGCTGGAATGGCTCTATGAGATGACCGGCGCCGTCATCGGCTCCTGCGTCGGCGGCATGGACGTGCGCAACGAGCGCCGGGCGCTGGAACGCGGTGCCCACATTATCGTCGGCACGCCCGGCCGCCTGCGCGACCACATCACGCGCGGCAATCTCGATCTCTCCGCCATCCGCGCCGTCGTGCTCGACGAGGCCGACGAGATGCTCGACCTCGGCTTCCGCGAAGACCTCGAATTCATCCTCGAAGCCGCCCCGGAAGACCGCCGCACGCTGATGTTCTCGGCCACCGTGCCGAAGGAAATCGCAGCCCTTGCAAAGAACTACCAGCGCGATGCCATGCGCATCTCGACGGCAGCCGAACGCGAGCAGCATGTCGATATCGAATACCGCGCGCTGCTCTGCACG
Organism: Shinella sp. M31; assembly: GCF_049199205.1. NCBI lineage: Bacteria > Pseudomonadati > Pseudomonadota > Alphaproteobacteria > Hyphomicrobiales > Rhizobiaceae > Shinella > Shinella sp. M31. The sequence continues at coordinate 23,277 of NZ_JBLZPH010000039.1, forward strand.
CCCTCGGACCGCGAGAACGCCATCATCAACACGCTGCGCTTCTACGATGCGCAGAATGCGATCGTCTTCTGCTCGACGCGCGCCGCCGTGAACCACCTGACCGCCCGCTTCAACAATCGCGGCTTCTCGGTCGTGGCTCTGTCAGGCGAACTCAGCCAGAACGAACGCACCCACGCGCTGCAGGCCATGCGCGACGGCCGCGCCCGCGTCTGCATCGCGACAGACGTAGCGGCTCGCGGCATCGACCTGCCGAATCTCGAGCTCGTCGTGCATGCCGACCTGCCAACCAACCCGGATACGCTGCTGCACCGTTCCGGCCGCACCGGCCGCGCCGGCCGCAAGGGTGTGAGCGCCCTCATCGTGCCGCTTAGCGCCCGCCGCAAGGCCGAGCGCCTGCTCCAGATCGCCAATCTCAAGGCCAACTGGGCGACCCCGCCGTCCGCCGAAGAGATTCTCCGCCGCGACGACGAGCGCCTGCTCGCCGATGCGACGCTGACCGAAAAGATCGGCGAAGACGAGATCGAGACGATCGACGCGCTGGTCGAAAAATTCGATGCGCGCCAGCTCGCCGCCGCCGTCGCACGCTATTTCAAGGCCGGCCGTTCCGCACCGGAAGACCTGATCGAGGTCTCGCTCGAACAGCGCAAGCCGCGCGAACGTGGCAACGACGCCATCCCGGCTGAGACCAAGCGCCCGCGCGACAGCTTTGCGCGTAGCACCTGGATTTCCGTCTCGGTGGGCCGCAAGCAGCGCGCCGAGCCGCGCTGGCTGATCCCGATGCTCTGCCGCAACGGCAACATCACCAAGAACGAGATCGGCGCCATCAAGATGCAGCCGGAGGAGACTTTCATCGAGCTTTCCGCCGATGCCTCCGACGGTTTCATGGGCGCGCTTGGCCCCAACAGCATGCTGGAGCGCGGCATCCGCGTGACGGTGCTGGAAGGCATGCCGGACCTGACCCCGCAGTTCTACGAGCGGACACCCGGCGAAAAGACCCAGCGCTACGACAAGCCGGTGCGCAACGAAGAGCGCCGCACCGACTGGAAGCCGCGCGGTGACTTCGACAAGAAGCCCGGCTTCGCCAAGAAGAAGGACTTCGACAAGAATCGTGAGTTCGACAAGCCCGAAGGTGCGAGCGCCAAGCCGCATTGGAAGGACCGCAACGACACTGCGGACAAGAAGCGCGACTTCGACAAGCCGGAAGGCGCGGCAGCCAAGCCGCACTGGAAGGATCGCAACGACGGCCCGGCCAAGAAGCCCGGCAAGCCCTTCGGTGAAGCCAAGCCTTTCAAGGGCAAGCGCGACGAAAAGTTCGCCAAGCCGGAGGGCGGCCCGAAGAAGCCGAAGCCCAAGAAGTTCGACCGCCCCTAAGCGGTTGGCGGCGCGGAACTTTTTGCTCCGCGCCGCATTTTCCCCGCGCTTGTGCGAGGGGTATTGCGAATGGCAGGCGAGGCCGCATCCGCTGACGACGAAAAAAACGAATTCAACAGCTTCGTGACCGGCCTCGGCCGCGGCGTCGCAGGCGCCCTTTTCTTGGCGCTGCCCATGCTGATGACCATGGAAATGTGGCATCTCGGCTTCACCATCGCACGCGAGCGGCTCCTCCTGCTGCTCCTCGTCAATATTCCTCTTCTGATACTGCTCGCCCATCGCATCGGCTTCGAGGAGACGTTCACCTGGCGCGAGGCGATCCGCGATGCGATCATCGCCTATGGTATCGGCATCGTCACCAGCGTCATCGTGCTTGCCGTCCTCGGCCTGCTGCACAGCGACATGCCGGTGAGCGAAGCCATCGCTAAGATCGCGCTGCAATCCGTTCCCGCCAGCATCGGCGCCATGCTCGGCCGCAGCCAGCTCGGCCATGACGACACCGAGGAGGAGGACAAGGAAACACCCTATCACGGCGAATTGCTGATGATGGCCGCCGGCGCCCTCTTCCTCTCGCTCAATATCGCGCCGACCGACGAGATGATTGTGCTTGCCTACAAGATGTCGATCTGGCACGCGATCGTCGTCACCGTGCTTTCGATCGCGCTCATGCACGGCTTCGTCTATGCGCTCTCCTTCATCGGCGGCCATGAGCTCGAGCCGGAGACGCCGTGGTGGCATGCCTTCGTTCGCTTCACCCTGCCCGGCTATGTCATCGCGCTCGCCATCAGCATCTTCGCACTCTGGATCTTCGAGCGGCTGGGCGACAGTTCCGCCGTCGAGATCATGCTATCCGTCATCGTGCTCGGCTTTCCGGCGTCGCTGGGTGCGGCCGCCGCGCGCCTGATCCTGTGAGGCTTTCATGACCAAATCCGAACAGGGGCGCCATAGGGAACGTCAGGATCCGCACTGGATCGAATGGCTGACCGGTCTCGTATCCGCCCTCCTGGTTGCCGCCATGCTCAGCTGGCTGACATGGGAAGCCTTTACCCGCGAATCGATACCGCCGGATCTCGTCGTGACAGTGCTGACGACGGAAAAGACCTCGTCGGGCCACCGAGTCGCCTTCGACATCTACAACACCGCAACGATAACCGCCGCCGCCGTTACTGTCGTCGGGCGGCTGAGGGAGGGCGATCGCGTGATCGAGGAAGGCGACGTGACCTTCGACTATGTCGCGGCCGAATCCAAATCGACCGGCGCTATCCTCTTCCAGAATGACCCGGCCGGCCGCATCGTCGATATCCATCCGGCCGGCTACACCGATCCTTGAGGATCCCCTTATAAGCTGTGGACGAGACTCCAGAATGCGGAACCAAAGTCCGCCGCCCGGATTGAGCAGACATCGCATGGTCCGTGTCCGGCGATGAGGTAGGGCACGGCTGATCCGGAAAGTCCGATGATGGAAATGCCGCTGCTCATCCTGCTGACGACCCAGGTTCTCCTGCCGGTCTTCTTCCTGCTCTGGCTTTGGCTGCCGCGGCCGGCCGACAGGCTGGGGTGGTTGATGCGTGTCCTCTACGGCGCCTGCTATTTCGCCTTCATCGCCGTCATCGGCCGCTGGGATTTTCTGAGCACGGCACTGGATGCGGCACTGCCGATCCTCTTCCTCGTTTCCGCCCTCCTCGCCTACAGGCGCGTCCGCCACCAGCCCTGGAATCGCTCGACATCCATCATGCGCACCCATGGCTTCACGGCGGCGATGGCGGTGTTCTTCCTGGCGCTGACAGCGCGGGCGCTCTCGGGTTACGGTTATCAGGAGACGGCCGTCGAGTTGGATTTCCCCCTCGCCGGCGGCACCTACTATATCGGCCAAGGCGGCAGTGCGACGTCGATCAATTCTCACTACGCCGACCGGAGCCAGCGCTATGCGCTGGATATCGTTGCGCTCGACGGATTGGGCGCACGGGCGGCCGGCCTGATGCCCAAGGATCTTCCCAGCTATTTTGCCTATGACCGCGCAGTGAAAAGCCCCTGCACCGGCGTTGCCATCGCCACTCATGACGGTATCGACGACAACAAGATTTCCGAAACGAATACGCGGGACCCCGCCGGTAACCATATCGTGCTTGCCTGCGGTCCGGCGCGTGTCCTGCTCGCCCATCTGCGCAAGGGCTCGATTGCCGTTCACGGCGGCGAACTGGTCACCGCGGGCGAAACGCTCGGCCGCGTCGGCAATTCCGGCAATTCTTCCGAGCCGCACCTGCACATGCACGCCTATCTCGGCGGCGTCATGGATTACAATGCCGGAGAAGGCGTGCCAATGACCTTCGGCGGCCGATTCCTCGTGCGCGGCTCGTCCGTCACGATCCCTTGATGAGGTCGAACCAGCCGTCCTCGTCGATGACCTCGACGTTGAATTCCTTGGCCTTGTCGAGCTTGGAACCCGCGCCGGGGCCGGCCACGACGAGATCGGTCTTCTTCGAAACGGACCCCGCGACCTTCGCACCCAGCCGCTCCGCCATGGCCTTCGCCTCGTCGCGCGTCATCTTCTCCAGCGAACCGGTGAAGACCACCGTCTTGCCAACGACGGGGCTCGATGTCGCAACGACCGCTTCGGCCGCTTCCGGCGTCACCTCCTGGAGCAGCCGGTCGATCACATCGACATTGCGCGGCTCCTTGTAGAATTCCACCATCGCGCGGGCGACGACCTCGCCGATGCCGTCGATGCTGTTGAGTTCGTTCCAGGCCTCGCCCGAGAGCGATACGGAAGCCTTCATCGCCTCCTCGAAGGCGGCATAGGTGCCATAAGCGCGTGCCAGAAGCTTGGCATTGGTCTCGCCGACATGGCGGATGCCGAGCGCGTAGATGAAGCGGTTCAGCGCGATCGAGCGGCGGGCGTCGATCGCGTCATAGAGTTTGCGCACGCTCACCTTGCCGAAGCCGTCAATGTTTTCGAGCTTGGTCAGCGAGCCCGCCTGCCGTTTTTCCAACGTGAAGATATCGGGTGCCGTGCGGATCGTCAGCGACGGATCCTCCGCCTCGAAGAAGAAATCGATCTGCTTGGAGCCGAGGCCTTCGATATCGAAGGCGTTGCGCGACACGAAGTGCTTCAGGTGCTCGACCGCCTGCGCGCGGCACACGAAGCCGCCGGTGCAGCGCGTCACGGAATCGAGCCGGCCCGTCTTCTCGTTGCGCTCGCGCACCGCATGGCTGCCGCAGACCGGGCAGGTTTTGGGAAACTCGTAACGCTCAGCATCCGCCGGACGCTTTTCCATCACCACGTCGAGCACCTGCGGGATCACATCGCCCGCGCGCTGTACGATGACAGTATCGCCGATGCGGATGTCGTGATCCTCGTCGCGGATGCGCTCGCCGCTATTGCCGATGCCTTCGATATAGTCCGCATTGTGCAGCGTCGCATTGGTGACGACCACACCGCCGACCGTAACGGGCGTCAGGCGCGCGACCGGGGTCAGCGCGCCGGTACGGCCCACCTGAATATCGATCTTCTCGATGATGGTGAAGGCCTGCTCGGCCGGGAACTTGTGCGCCGTCGCCCAGCGCGGCGAGCGCGAGCGGAAGCCGAGGCGTTCCTGCAGCGCCAGTTCGTCGACCTTATAGACGACGCCGTCGATATCATAATCGAGGTCCGGGCGGGCAAGGCCGATCTCGCGGTAATGCGCGATGATATCCTCGACGCGCGACAGCCGCTGCGTCATCGGATTGACCGGGAAACCCCAGGATTTCAGCACCTCGATCATGCCGAACTGGGTATTGGTCGGCATCTGGGACATCTCGCCCCAGGCATAGGCGAAGAAGCGCAGCTTGCGGCTCGCCGTCACCGAGGCGTCGAGCTGGCGCAGCGAGCCGGCCGCCGTGTTGCGCGGATTGACATAGGTCTGCTTGCCCTCCGCCGCCATCTTCTCGTTCAGAGCGAGAAAATCGCTCTTGGCCATATAGACCTCGCCGCGCACCTCGACGACCTCGGGCACGCCGGCCGGCAGGCGGTTCGGGATTTCGGCGATGGTTTGCACATTGGCCGTGACGTTCTCGCCCGTCGTGCCGTCGCCGCGCGTGGCGGCGGTCACGAGGCGGCCGTTCTCGTAACGGATCGACATGGACAGGCCGTCGATCTTCGGCTCGGCGGTGAAGGCGATGGAATCATCCGGCAGGCGGCCGAGGAAGCGGTAGACCGAAGCGACGAAGTCCCGCACGTCCTCGTCGGAGAACGTGTTGTCGAGCGAGAGCATCGGACGGGAATGGGTAATCGGCGCAAAGGTTGGGAGCGGCGCGGAACCGATCCGGCGCGATGGGCTGTCGTCGCGCACCAGGGCAGGAAAGCGCGCCTCGATCTCCTCGTTGCGCCGCTTCAGCGCATCGTAATCGGCATCCGAAATCTGCGGCGCGTCCTGCCCGTGATAGAGCTCGTCATTGCGCGCGATCTCCGCCGCCAGAAAGGCAAGCTCGGCCGCGGCTTCGTCTTCGGTCAGGGTTTCGACAGGGGTTTTCGCGTTCGCCATGACATGCTCCGGGATTCGGAAAAGGTTTTAGAGCAAAGCTGACGAAAGGAAAGGTGGTAGCAGCACGGTCGCCCCTCATCCCGCTGCCGCGACCTTCTCCCCGCAAGCGGGGAGAAGGATGATGGTGCACGGCCTTGCCACAAGTCCCTTCTCCCCGCTTGCGGGGAGAAGGTGCCGGCAGGCGGATGAGGGCTATGTGTTAAACCCCGCCAGATAGCAGACGTGCGGCGGCAGCCCGCGCCTCGTCGGTCACCGAGGCGCCGGCCAACATGCGCGCGATCTCTTCGGTGCGGGCGCCTGCGTCCATGCGGGCGACGCGGGTGGCGACGGTCTCGCTGCCCTCGACCGGCCCCTTCGAGATGAGGAGATGCGTTGCCGCGCGTGCCGCGACCTGCGGCGCGTGGGTGACGGAGAGCACCTGCACGGTGGCAGATAGCCGCTTCAGCCGCTGACCGATGGCATCGGCCACAGCACCGCCGACGCCGGTGTCGATTTCGTCGAAGACAAGCGTCGGGGCCGAGCCGCGATCGGCCAGCGCGACCTTCAGCGCCAACAGGAAGCGCGAAAGCTCGCCGCCCGAGGCGACCTTCATGATCGGGCCGGGACGCGTGCCGGGATTGGTCTGGACGTGGAATTCGACGGTGTCGATCCCCTCCTCCGCCCCGCCATTAGGATCGGTGGTGATCTCGACGGTGAAGCGCGCACGCTCCAGCTTCAGCGCCGGCAGCTCCGCCATCACGGCGGCGGCGAGCGCATCGGCGGTGTGGTGGCGCTTCTCGGAAAGGGACTTGGCGGCGATTTCGAAGGCGGCGCGCGCTTCGGTGAGCCGCGCCTGCAACTGCACCAGTTTCTCCTCGCCGGCATCGAGATCGGCAAGGTCGGCGATCATCTTGGCGGCCAGTGCCGGAAGGCCGGTGACGGGCACGGAATATTTGCGGGCGGCGGCGCGCAGCGCAAACAGTCGCTCCTCCGTGCGCTCCAGCTCCTTGGGGTCGTATTCCGTCTTACGCAAAGCCGTCTCGACGGCCATCTGCGCATCGGACAGGTGGTTCAGCGCCAGATCGAGCAGCTCCACGGTTTCTTCGAGCAGGCCGGGCGCTTCGTGGCTCTTGCGCTCCAGCCGGCGCACGAGGGCGGCGATCAGCGGCACGGGCGAAGCATTGCCATTCAGGAAGTCGCTCGCCTCGTTGATGTCGCCAGCGATACGCTCGGCCTTCATCATGCGGGCGCGCACCTCGGCCAGCGCATCCTCTTCGCCGTCCTGCGGCGAGAGCACTTCCAACTCCTCGACGGACGAGCGCAGATAATCCGCCTCGCGGGCGGCCGCCTCCACCTTCTCGCGGTGGCGGCGCAGCGTGCGCTCGGCTTCCTTCCAGTGATGATAGAGCGTGCCGACGTCGGCCGCCGCCTCGCTCAGGCCACCGAAGGCATCGAGCAACAGTCGGTGCGCATCCGTATCGACGAGCGCGCGATCGTCATGCTGGCCATGGATCTCGACGAGAAGCTGCCCGGCCTGGCGCATGAGCTGCACGGACACGGGCTGGTCGTTGACATAGGCCTTGGTGCGGCCGTCCGCCGATTGCTGGCGGCGAAAGATCAGGTCGCCGTCATCGTCGATGCCGTTGTCACGCAGCAGCGCACGCGCCGCATGCACCATCGGCACGTCGAAAACCGCCGTCACCTGGCCGCGCTCGGTGCCATGGCGCACCAGCGAACCGTCGCCGCGCCCGCCCAGCGCCAGCGAGAGACTGTCGAGAAGAATGGATTTGCCAGCGCCCGTCTCACCCGTGAGCACGGAGAGACCCGGCTCGAACGCAAGGTCGAGCCGTTCGATCAGGACGATATCGCGGATCGATAGCTGCGCCAGCATGGCACGTATCTCTTGATTAGGCGCCGATCAGCTTCTTGCCGGCGCGCGAAATCCAGGAACCGTTGTTCTCACGCGGCTCCAGGCCCTTCGACTGCAGCAGCTTGTAGCTGTCGGCATACCACTGGCTGTCCGGATAGTTATGGCCGAGAACGGCGGCCGCCGTCTGTGCCTCGCTGGCGAGACCCATGGCGTAATAGGTCTCGACGAGACGCGCCAGCGCTTCCTCGATCTGGTTGGTCATCGGATAGGTTTCGACGACCACGCGGAAACGGCTGACGGCCGCGATGAATTCCTTGCGCTCGAGATAATAGCGGCCGATCTGCATTTCCTTGCCGGCGAGCTGGTCGCGGGCAAAACGCATCTTGGCCTGCGCATCCTCGACATATTCCGAGTTCGGATAGTTATCGACCACGGCCTTCATGGCTTCGAGCGTCTGCTGCGAGGTGCGCTGGTCCTGCGTCACGCTCGGGATCTGCTTCCAGTAAGCGAGGCCGATGATGTATTGCGCGTAGGCCGCGTCCTGGGATTCCGGATAGAGGTTCAGGTAGCGCTTGCCGGCCGTGATGGCCTCTTCATACTGGCCCTGACGGTAGCTGGTAAACGCGCTCATCACGAGCGCCTTGCGCGCCTGGTCGGAGAACGGGTTCTGCCGGTCGACGGCCGCGAACTTGCGGTTCGCCTCGCCCACCTTACCGGCCTGCAGGTTCGCCAGGCCCTGATTGTAGAGCGTATCGGCGGATTCGGTCTCGCCGGACAATTTCGTGATATCGATGTCGGGATCAGACTGGCAGGCAGAAAGACCAATCGAAGACGCCGTAGCGACAAGCGTAAGATAGACAATGCGCGCCGTCTTCTTCACACCAACAGACCCTGCAACAACCATGTGATAATCCCAGTTCAACGGCGCCCCATGCGGACGGGCCGCATATGCGCCCCGCGTTGTATCTCCAAAAGCGTGAAGATCGCAACGCCATGCCCACGCATTAACGCATTTTTATGGCATTCGTGTCGGGAAAGAAAAGGAATGCCGCCCGGCCTCAGAGAGACCAGGGCGCAAATTCCGGTGCGTTGACGGCGATCAGCTCGCGCTGGCCAACGCGCGCGCGCGGTGCAGCGGCTTCGACCACTTCATAGGCAGAACGGTCGCTGAGCAGCGCCTTGAGAGCATGCGCATTCATCTTGTGGCCGCCGCGGTAGGAGCGGTAGCACCCGATGAACTGCGCGCCGGCAAGCGCCAGGTCACCGACGGCATCGAGCGTCTTGTGGCGCACGAACTCGTCCTTGGCGTAGCGCAGGCCTTCGACATTGATCACGGTGTTGTCATCGGAGATGACGACCGAGTTCTCCAGCGAAGAGCCGAGTGCCAGGCCGGCGGCCCAAAGACGTTCGACATCGCGCATGAAGCCGAAGGTGCGGGCGCGGGACAATTCGCTGCGGAAGGTGGCGGGCGAAAGATCGCCCTTCCAGGACTGGCGGCCGATCAGCGGGCAATCGAAATCGATTTCGACTTCGAATCGCGTGCCGTCATAGGGCGAGAATTCGGCCCAGGAGGCGCCAGCCTCGACACGAACCGGCTTGATGATTCGGATATAGCGGCGCTTCACGGCAAGCGGGATCAGGCCCACCTCGTCGATCGCCTCGATGAAGGGCGCGGAGCTGCCGTCCATGATCGGCATTTCGGCGCCGCTGACTTCGATCAGCGTGTTGTCGAGGCCGAGCGCGTAAAGTGCTGCCATGACGTGCTCGACGGTCGCAATCGACGTAGTCGGCGAGAAGCCGAGCACGGTGCAGAGATCGGTGCTGCCGACCTGCGAGGAAACCGCGCGGTATTCGCTGACGGTGCCGTCGGCGAACTGGCGCTGAAAGACGATGCCGCTGTCGGCTTCGGCCGGATTGAAGGTGATCGAGACCGGCACGCCGGAATGCACGCCCGTGCCGGAAATCGTCACCGGGCTTGCAATCGTGGTCTGGAAACCGAGCATCGTCATGTGCATTCGCCTCGTCTTATTGCCGGCTCATTCTTCGCCGACACTTTCAATTCCTAGCCCAAGGGAGGCCTGTGGCCGGACGCCTTGCGCCCGCCGACAAAGTTTGCCTGATCGTCTGGAGTGGCTTGATGCGCTCCGGTTTCTGCCGGCGATCCGAATCCTGACTGGCCCCTGTGCCTAACCTAAATCTAGTAGGTCCCTCAGCGTCTTACAAATCACTGTTTCTTTCGTTTTGTTACGGTTTTATTCAATGCGTAAGCCGTTGAGATAGAACCAAAAACAAAAATGCCCGGATCAGGATCCGGGCATTTCGTTACCAAGCCGTGCGCGGCCTCAATTCGACTGGCGACGCAGGAAGGCCGGGATCTCCAGCTGGTCTTCCTCGCCCAGCGAACGCGGCTGCGGGTTGGCGCGGCCGTGATCGTCGAGCTGGCCGCGGCGCGGCGCGTAGAGGCTGGCTTCCGGCGACAGCGCGCGGCGCTGCTGCTGGGCGACCGGCTCCTGCTGGACGGGCTGCTGCGGCTCTTCATGACGGCCGAGCGACGAGGTCAGGCGCTTGAGGAGACCCATCGGGCCACGCTCTTCGCTGTGCGTCGCGACCGGCTGCTGGGCCGAGCGGTGATCGATTTCAGCCTGCACGACGGGCGGGAAGTCCTCGATCTTCGGCATGCGCATGGTCTGCGGCTCCTGACGGATGACCGGAGCGGTGGGCTCGACGCGCTGCTGCACAACCGGAGCGGCCTGCTGCACCGGCTGCTGGACCGGAGCGACGCGCTGGACGACCGGCGCTTCGGCCGGAGCCGAGAACAGGCGGTTCTGCAGGCGCGGCTCTTCCTGGACCTGGGCGACCGGCTGGGCCTGTACCGGGCGGCTTGCCGGGATGGCCAGCTCGCGTTCGAGGCTTTCTTCCGAGGCGCGGATGGCTTCGGCGATCGGATCGACGACCGGCTGCTGGGCAACCGGCTGCTGCAGCACGGGCTGCGGCTGCTGGAAGACCGGCTGGGGCTGCGGGGCGACGGCGACCGGCTGAGCCTGCGGCTGGACCGGAACGGCGGCGGACGGACGAACTACCGGCTTGCTGAGGCTGCGAAAGTCAGCATTCCGTGCAGCCACCTCCGAGGCCGCGCGATCGATACCGGTTGCAACAACGGAAACGCGGATCAGGCCTTCGAGCTCTTCATCGAAGGTAGCACCGAGAATGATGTTTGCGTCCGGATCGACTTCCTCGCGGATACGGGTTGCCGCTTCGTCGACTTCGAAGAGGGTGAGATCGCGACCGCCGGTGATGGAGATCAAGAGGCCCTGCGCGCCCTTCATCGAGGTTTCGTCGAGCAGCGGGTTGGCGATAGCGGCTTCGGCAGCGGCCATTGCGCGGCCTTCGCCCGATGCTTCGCCGGTGCCCATCATGGCGCGACCCATCTCACGCATCACCGAGCGGACGTCGGCGAAGTCGAGGTTGATGAGGCCTTCCTTGACCATCAGGTCGGTGATGCAGGCAACGCCCGAGTACAGAACCTGGTCGGCCATCGCGAAGGCGTCGGCGAACGTGGTCTTGTCGTTGGCGATGCGGAACAGGTTCTGGTTCGGGATGACGATCAGCGTGTCGACCGACTTCTGCAGTTCCTGAATGCCTTCTTCGGCCAGACGCATGCGGCGGCCGCCTTCGAAGTGGAACGGCTTGGTCACGACGCCGACGGTCAGGATGCCCTTGTTGCGGGCAGCCTGGGCGACGACCGGAGCCGCGCCCGTACCCGTGCCGCCGCCCATGCCGGCGGTGACGAAGCACATATGGGTGCCGTTCAGGTGGTCGATGATCTCGTCGATGCACTCTTCGGCAGCGGCGCGGCCGACTTCCGGCTGCGAACCGGCGCCGAGGCCTTCCGTGACGGCGACACCCATCTGGATAATCCGGGTGGCCTTGGTCATGGTCAGCGCCTGGGCATCGGTATTGGCAACGACGAAGTCGACGCCCTCAAGACCGGCGGTGATCATGTTGTTGACGGCGTTGCCGCCACCGCCACCGACGCCGAAGACGGTGATGCGGGGCTTCAGCTCGGTGATGTCCGGCTTCTGGAGCTTGATAGTCATTGCAGTGTTCCTTTCGTTTCCGGCCGCTTCGCCCAGCCGGTCTATTCCCAAAACTCAGTTGTCGGTCTTTCCCGGCACTCTCTACGCCGCCGGAAAACCCGTCAGAAACTTTCCTTCAGCCACTGGCCCATGCGGGCTATGCGGCCGTTGCCACCCGTCAGCTGCGAGAGCATACCGCCCTGCACAGCGTGTTCTTCCAGTTCCGCGACCTGCGGATAGATCATCAGGCCGACTGCCGTCGAAAAGGCCGGGCCCTTCGCCGCCGTCGGCAGGCCGGACACGCCGAGCGGGCGGCCGATGCGGACATTGCGAGCGAGGATGCGGCGTGCCGCTTCCGGCAAGCCCGTCAGCTGGCTGGCGCCGCCCGTCAGCACGATCCGCTTACCGACGATCGGCGAAAAGCCGGAACGCTGGATGCGGTCGCGAATGAGTTCGAGCGTCTCTTCGATGCGGGCCCGCACGATGCGCGAGATCAGCGCGCGCGGCACATGGGTCGGCTGGTCGCGGTCGTCCTCGCCGATCGGCGGAACGGTGAGGATGTCGCGCTCGTCGCCGGCATTCGCCAGCGCCGAACCATGAACGACCTTCAGGCGCTCGGCGTCCTCGATACGGGTCGAGAGGCCGCGGGCAAGGTCGGTGGTGACGTGGTGGCCGCCGAGGGACACCGCGTCCGAATGCACCAGCTTGCCTTCGGCGAAAACGGAGATCGTCGTCGTGCCGCCGCCCATATCGATGCAGGCGCAGCCGAGTTCGACTTCGTCGTCGACCAGAGCCGAGAGGCCGCTGGCGTAAGGCGTGGCAACCATGCCCTCGACCGAGAGGTGCGCGCGGTTGATGCAGAGTTCGAGGTTCTTGAGCGAGGTGCGCTCGGCGGTCAGCACATGCATATCGACGCCGAGAACGTCGCCGTACATGGAGAGCGGATCGCGGATGCCGCGTTCGCCGTCGAGCGAGAAGCCCGTCGGCAGCGAATGGAGGATGGCGCGGTCCTGGCGGAGCGACTGCTGGCCGGCGACGGCAAGCACCTTGCGCAGATCGTTGGCATCGACTTCCTGGCCGCCAAGATCGATGGTCGCGGTATATATGTCGCTCTGCAAGCGGCCCGCCGAGACGTTGACGATCAGGCTCTCGATGGTGAGGCCGGCCATGCGCTCGGCCGCATCGACGGCAAGCCGGACGACGCTTTCGGCGGCATCGAGATCGGCAATCACGCCGTTCTTCACACCGCGGGATTTCTGGTGGCCGATGCCGATGATCTCGACATTGTGCGTGCGGCCCGGAAGGATCTCGCTCTCGGCGCGCGGCGTCAGCCGACCGATCATGCAGACGACCTTGGTGGAACCGATGTCGAGGACCGAAACGACGTGAGCCCGCTTGGAAGACAGCGGCTTCAAGCGCGGCAGGCCGAAATGGGACGAACCGAAAATGCTCATGTGCGCTTCGCTGCCTTCTTCAGGTCCTTGGCCCTCTGCTCGACCGCCTTGTTGCGACGTTCGAGCGCCCCTTCCGTCAATTGAACCGTCGTGCGGTCTTCGAGACGCAGATCGACGGCTGCGATGTCGCGCTCCAGAAGCTGTTCGCTCGCATCGAGCGAGGCCAGCATGTCCATGGCGCGCGGCACGTTGTGTTCCGGCAGTTTGACGACGATGCCGTTTTCGAGACGCAGGTCCCAGCGACGGCCGGCAACCCGGATATAGGCCTTCACCCGCGATTTGAGCTCCGGCCAGCTGTCGAACTCGTCGGCAAAGCTTGCCGCCGCGGTTTCGGCATCGCGGCCGACGAACAGCGGCAGCGAGGAAAACTTGTTGTCGCGCAGCGGCGCAATCACGCTGCCGTTCTTCTCGATCAGCGACAGGTCGGTACCGTGCTGCCATATCGCGAAGGCTTCGCGTTCCTTGAGCGCGATCTCGATCGTGCCCGGATAGACCTTGCGAACCGAGACGTCCTCGACCCAGGGCAGCTCGGTCAGCCGCTGGCGGGCTTCCTTGACGTCGAGGGCGACCAGCGAGGTCGTGCCATCGAGGCCAAGGCGTTCGAGAATGTCGATTTCCGACGTTTCCCGGTTGCCCGAGACCTTCACGTCTTCGATGGCAAAGCCGATCGCGGTCGTCGAAGCCTGCGCGACATCCTGCGAGTGGCCGCCGAGCGACATGCCGTAGAGGCCCGTGGCGCCGATGAAGACGGCCGTGGCGACGCTGCCGGTATGGCGCGGAATATTGATTCGGCCAGCCGCGAGGCTGACGAGGAAGCGAACGATACGGCGCAGCGGACGCGGCAGCACGCGACCGGCTTCCGGCTCCGCGGGGCCTGCGGGACGAACCCTGCCCTTCTTGACGCTCAACGCAAACACGACGCGTCCTCCACCATCCACTTCAAGAACTCACCAAAGGAATGGCCGGCATGATCGGCCATTTCGGGCACCAGGGAGGTGGGGGTCATGCCCGGCTGGGTGTTGATTTCCAGCCAGATCAGCTCGCCATTCTCGGAGAAACGATCGTCGTAGCGGAAGTCGGAACGGCTGACGCCACGGCACCCGATCGCTTGATGCGCCTTGAGTGCGAGTGTTTGTACTTTTTGGTAAATATTTGGTGAAATCTGCGCCGGGATGACGTGTTTCGAACCACCTTTTACATATTTGGAATCATAGTCGTAGAAGGCGTGGCCCTGCGGCACCACTTCGGTCACGCCAAGCGCCACATCGCCCATCACGCCGCAGGTCAGTTCGCGGCCATAGACGTAGCGCTCGACCATGACGCTGTCGCCGTAGCGCCATTCCTGCGAGGTGATGATCTGCGGCGGATGCGACTGGTCTTCCTTGACCATGACGACGCCGAAGGAGGAGCCCTCGCGCACCGGCTTCACCACGTAAGGCGGCTTCATCGGGTGGCTGGACGTGAATTCGAATCGGTTCATCAGCCGCTGTTCGGCGACCGGGATGCCGGCGGCCTTGGCGACGATCTTCGCCTGCGCCTTGTCCATCGCGAGCGCCGAAGCGAGCACGCCGGAATGGGTATAGGGGATTTCGAGATATTCGAGCACGCCCTGAATAGTGCCGTCCTCGCCGAAGGGCCCATGCAGCGCGTTGAACGCGACATCCGGCTTCAGTTCGGCAAGCACACTGGCGATGTCATGACCGACATCGACGCGCGTGACCTTGTAGCCCACGGCCTCCAGCGCATCCGCGCAGGCGTTGCCCGACGAAAGGCTTACCGGCCGTTCCGACGAAAAACCACCCATCAACATCGCGACGTGCTTGACGCTCATGAAACCCTCAACTGAATACCGCACACTGCCCCTCGTCGCTTGTGCGGACCTGATTTTTGCTCCGGATCCGACTCGGGCGACCGAGATGGGACCACTAGAGCGGCATTAAGGTTAATGAAGCGTTTACTTTCGTTAACCTGACCCGCCGCGGGGCGAATTTTCCTCATCCGAATCAAGTCCCGCTTCGATTCCTCTTCTGGAATCAGAGAGTTGCGACCGACGCAAGAAAAACCAAAAAAATTAAAGGATGCTGAGCAAAGAGCAGCATGGCGGGGAACCCTTGGTAAACGCCGGGAAACCGGCGGAGACCGAAAAGTACGATTTTTCGCCAGTATGCGATCTTTTATTGTTTCATCGACCGTGCGGTTGACGTAATAGAACCCCGCTGCTTCCCAAGACGGCAAACAAGAAACATTAAAAAGGCACCCACGATGAGTGAGACACTCGCTTCCGGGTCGCCGACCGCAACGCATTCCAACCGCGCCGGGCTGAACTCCCCGGCCCGCGTTCTTTTTGCAAGCCTGGTCGGAACGACCATCGAATTCTTCGATTTCTACGTTTACGCCACCGCCGCCGTGCTGGTCTTCCCGACGCTGTTCTTCCCGAACAACGATCCGACGACGGCGCTGCTCGCGTCCTTCGCGACCTTCTCGATCGCCTTCTTCGCCCGCCCGCTCGGCGCCATCGTCTTTGGACACTATGGCGACCGTATCGGCCGCAAGGCGACGCTGGTGGCTGCGCTCCTGACCATGGGCGTGTCGACCGTGATCATCGGCCTCCTGCCCTCCTACGAGAGCATTGGCGTGCTCGCGCCGCTGCTCTTGGCGCTCTGCCGATTCGGCCAGGGCTTTGGTCTCGGCGGTGAATGGGGCGGCGCGGTGCTGCTGGCCACGGAAAACGCCCCTCCGGGCAAGCGCAGCTGGTACGGCATGTTCCCGCAGCTCGGCGCGCCGGTCGGCCTGTTCCTCTCCTCCGGCATCTTCTGGCTGCTGCTGCATGTCATGTCGCAGGAAACGCTGCTCGCATGGGGCTGGCGCATACCCTTCGTCGCCTCGATCGTGTTGATCGCCGTCGGCCTGTGGGTTCGCCTGTCGATCACCGAGACGCCGGCCTTCCAGAAGGCCATCGAGAAGCGGGAACGCGTGGAGGTGCCCGTCGTGGAGCTCTTCCGCAACCATAAGCGCAGCCTGGTCCTCGGCACTTTCGTGGCGCTCGCCACCTTCGTGCTGTTCTACATCGGCTCGGCTTACCTGCTCTCCTACAACGTCAAGGTTCTCGGCATTCCCTTCGTCGAGGCGCTGGAAGTCCAGCTGCTGGGTTCGGTCCTCTTCGGCCTCTTCATCCCGATCGCCGGCAAGCTCGCCGAGCGTTTCGGCCGCCGCGAAGTGCTGATCCTCACGACCGTCCTGATCGGTGTTTTCTCGTTCTTCCTGCCCGGCCTGATGACCGGCGGCGAGGCGTCGATCTTCGTCTTCGTGATCTTCGCGATGGCGCTGATGGGCATGACCTACGGCCTGATCGGCACGGCGCTGGCCGCACCTTTCCCGACCACGGTGCGCTATACCGGCTCGTCGATCACCTTCAACTTCGCCGGCATCTTCGGCGCCTCGCTCGCGCCTTATATCGCGACCTGGCTGCAGGCGAATTACGGCATGACCTATGTCGGCTACTATCTTGGCATCGCCGCCGTGATCACGCTGGCCTGCATCCTGCTTTCGGGCAAGGAAGAGGTCTGAGCCTTTCAAAAGGCTGCGAATCAAAAACCCGCCGTGGCGACACGGCGGGTTTCTTTTTGCCTTGGAGCAATCAGTCGTTCTCGCCGACGATCTTCCAGATCACGCCGCCGATGACGGCGCCGAGGATCGGGGCCACCCAGAAGAGCCAGAGCTGCGAGAGCGCCGCCGTCTCGGCAAACAGCGCCACGCCCGTCGAGCGGGCCGGGTTCACCGAGGTGTTGGTAACCGGGATCGAGACGAGATGGATCAGCGTCAGGCCGAGACCGATGGCGATCGGTGCGAAGCCCACCGGTGCGCGACCATGGGTGGAACCGAGGATGATGAGAAGGAAGAAGGCCGTCAGCACCACTTCCGCCACCAGCGCCGCCGTCAGCGAGTAGCCGCCGGGCGACAGGTCGCCATAGCCGTTCGAGGCGAAGCCGCCTGCGGCAAAACCGGTCTTGCCGGAGGCGATCAGATAGAGCACCGCAGCTGCGGCAACAGCACCGATAACCTGCGCCACGATATAGGGCACGAGGCTGGACGCCGGGAACTTGCCGGCGACTGTGAGGCCGACGGAAACGGCCGGGTTGAAATGCCCGCCGGAAATGCCGCCGACCGTATAGGCCATGGTCAGCACCGTCAGGCCGAAGGCGAAGGAAACGCCGAGCAGGCCGATACCGACTTCGGGAAATGCGGCGGCCAGCACGGCGCTGCCGCAGCCGCCGAAGACGAGCCAGAACGTGCCGAGAAATTCGGCCGAAAGTTTTTTAAACATGAAATGCCCCCTAGCCAGGCCTCGCTGGAGCGAGGCCAGTCGCGCAACCATAGCACGACTGAGGCTAGATTTCGCTAAACTTATCTGAATGAAGTCTGAACGAAATAGAATATTCGAAAACCCTAATTCGAAACATGGATTTCCCCTGTATCCCCCTCGCCGATCGCCTTCCAGACCAGCGTGCCGATAACGGCGCCGAGCATGGGCGCGAGCCAGAACAGCCAGAGCTGCGACAGGGCCGCCGTATCTGCAAACAGCGCAAGGCCGGTCGAGCGGGCCGGGTTCAGCGACGTATTGGTGATCGGGATCGAGACGAGATTGATCGCCGTCAGGCTGAGGCCGATGGAGACAGGCGCGAAGCCGGCCGGAACACGCGCATGGATGGAGCCGAGGATGACGAAGAGGAACAGCGCCATCAGCACCACCTCGGTCACCAGCGCCGCCGTCAGCGAATAGCCGCCCGGTGAGAGCTCGCCATAGCCATTCGCGCCAAATCCGCCAGGCACGAAACCGGCCTTGCCGGAAGCGATGAGATAGAGCGCCGCCGCAGCCGCCGTAGCACCCGCCACCTGCGCCACCGCATAGGGCAGCACCTGCGCGGCGGGAAATTTACCGGCGATGGCAAGTCCGACCGAGACGGCCGGGTTCATATGGCCGCCGGAAATGCCGCCGATCGCATAGATCATCGCCATCAGCGCGATGCCGGCGGAGAAGGAGATGCCGACGATGCCGATCCCGATCTGCGGAAAAGTCGCGGCCAGGATGCCGCTGCCGCTGCCGATGAAGACGAGCCAGAATGTGCCGATGAATTCGGCGGTCAGTTTTTTGAACAAGAATGCCCCCACCGCCCCGCAAAGCAGGGCCGCGCGTCGCGTCGGGCGCGCGATGTCACACGTTTTGGATGGACTTGCCTGTGGGGGAGAGGGAGTGCGCGACGCCTAAGGCGCGCGGGAACTCCCCAGCAAGGGTAGATGGATCAGGCCGTTGCGCGGCCCAGAAACTCCTTGACCTCATAGCCCGGCATGAAATTGCCGAGACGTTTGATTTCCCATTGCAGCAGGATGCCGGATTGCTCCAGCACGCGGCTGCGCACGGTTTCGCCGAGATATTCCAGCTCGTAGCCGGTCGCCTGCCCCGTATTGATCATGAAGTTGCAGTGCATCGGCGACATCTGCGCGCCGCCGATCAGCATGCCGCGGCAGCCAGCCTCATCAATGAGCTTCCAGGCCGAATGGCCCTCAGGGTTCTTGAAGGTCGAGCCGCCGGTCTTTTCGCGGATCGGCTGGACCGTCTCGCGGTGCTGGCGCACGGCATCCATCCTGGCACGGATCTCGTCCTTGTCGCCCGCCTGCCCGCGGAAGACGGCATGCGTGAAGATCAGGTCGCTCGGGGCCGTCGACTTGCGATAGCTGTAGCCCATATCCGCATTGGAGAGCACGTGCTGATTGCCCTTACGGTCGATGGCGTGAACCTCGACGACGAGGTCCTTGGTCTCGCCGCCGTTGGCACCGGCATTCATCCGCAGCGCGCCGCCGATAGAGCCAGGAATGCCGTAATAGAACTCGAAGCCCGCGATGTTGTGGTCGAGCGCCATAGCGGCGATGTTCTTGTCCGGGCAAATGCCGCCGGCCTTGATCGTGTTGTCGCCGACGAGCTCGACATCGCCAAAGCCCTTCGCCGAAAGACGGATGACGATGCCCGGAATGCCGCCGTCGCGAACCAGGAGGTTCGAGCCGACGCCGGTCACGGTGAGCGGCACGTCTTCCGGTACCAGCTTCAGGAAGGTCGCGAGGTCTTCGACGTCATGCGGGTGGAACATCAGTTCGGCAAAGCCGCCGGCGCGGAACCAGGTCACGCGGTCCATCGGCGCATCCGGCGTCAGACGGCCGCGCACCTGCTTGATGCCCTCGCCCAGCGACGCCAGAAGTTTTGCTCCATCGACCGTTCTCATGCAACCTCACCCGAAATGCCTGCCAATTCCTTTGGCAACGCCTGCGCCCAATGCGTGATGCTGCCAGCCCCCAAGAGAACCACGAAATCGCCGGGCTTTGCAATGCCGGCGACGATCCCGGCCAACCCATCCGGGGAGGCCAGGAACCGCGCATCACGATGACCGGCGGACTTGATGCGGAAAACCAGTTCTTCGGCGGTCACACCGTCGATCGGGTCTTCGCCCGCCGCATAAATCGGTGGAATCATGATCGTATCGGCATCGTTGAAGCAGCCGGCGAACTCCTCGAAGAGGCTCGCGACGCGGCTGTAGCGGTGCGGCTGATGGACGGCGATGATACGGCCCGAGCAGGCTTCGCGCGCAGCGCGCAGCACGGCCTTGATCTCGACCGGATGGTGGCCGTAATCGTCATAGACACTGACGCCGTTCCAGCTGCCGGTGTAGGTGAAGCGACGCTTCACGCCACCGAAACTCGCAAGGCCCTTGGCGATCAGCTCCGGCGAGATGCCGAGGCGCTGGGCGACGGCAATCGCCGCCGTGGCATTGGAGACATTGTGGCGGCCGGGCATCGGCAGGCGCAGGTCCTTCAGCGAAATCACCTGGCCGGTGCGGCGGCGGCGGATTTCGACGTCGAAGACCGACGTCGCGCCGTCCATGCGGATGTTCGAGAAGCGCACATCGGCCTGCGGATTCTCGCCGTAAGTGATGACCTTGCGGTCCTCGATGCGGCTGACCATGGCCTGAACCTCGGGATGATCGAGGCACATGACGCCGAAACCGTAGAACGGCACGTTCTCGACGAACTGGCGGAAGGCCGCGCGCACGGCATCGAAATTGCCGTAATGGTCGAGATGCTCGGGGTCGATATTGGTGACGATGGCAATTTCGGCCGGCAGTTTCAGGAAGGTGCCGTCCGATTCGTCGGCCTCCACCACCATCCACTCGCCCTCGCCCATGCGGGCGTTGGTGCCATAGGCATTGATGATGCCGCCATTGATGACCGTCGGATCGAGGCCGCCGGCTTCGAGCAGCGTCGCGACCATCGAGGTGGTCGTCGTCTTGCCATGGGTGCCGCCGACGGCAATCGCATTGCGGAAGCGCATCAGTTCGGCGAGCATTTCGGCGCGGCGTACGACGGGCAGCAGCTTTTCGCGCGCCGCGACGAGTTCCGGATTGCCCTTCTTGATGGCGGTGGAAACGACGACGACTTCCGCCTCGCCAAGGTTTTCCGCCTTATGACCGACAAAGACCTCGATGCCCTTGTCGCGCAGACGCTGCACATTGGCGCTGTCCGCCTGGTCGGAACCCTGCACCTTGTGGCCGAGATTGTGCAGCACTTCGGCAATACCGCTCATGCCGATGCCGCCAATGCCGATGAAATGAACGAGCCCTATGCTCTTCGGCATCTTCATGGCCGTTCTCCCTTGAATTGCGCTATGGTCTTGCCGCCCGCAATAGCCTCAACCATTAAGGCTAGCAAGCGCGCGGCATCCGGTTTGCCCGCCTTTCTGGCATTGGCGGCCATGGTGGCCATGCCTGAAGGATCGTGCATCGCCTTGGAAACGATGCTGGCGAGACGCTCCGTCGAAAGCTCCGATTGCGCAATCACCTTCGCCCCACCGCCCGAGGCAAGTGCCGCGGCATTGGCCGCCTGGTCATGATCGAGCGCGTAGGGATAGGGCACCAGAACGGACGGACGGCCGATGACGGAGACTTCCGAAACCGTCGACGCGCCGGAGCGGCTGATGATCAGATGCGCATGGCCGATGCGACCGGCCATATCGGTGAAGAACGGCGAGACATCCGCGGGAATGGCCAGATCGGCATAGCTGCGCACCACCTCGTCGCGATCTTCCGGCCGCGCC